>JBGVOJ010000556.1:0-24590 GCA_045126415.1 Eubacteriales bacterium
TGGGCGGCGATGGCGGTGTTGATTTTCGCGGCGATGAAGTCGGCGGCGTTTCTGCCGAGTTCGGACGCGGTTTTGCTGACGATGATTTTCATAGGATGATGTTTCTTGGGGAAAACTTTTTGCAAAAAGTTTTCTCCAAACCCCTTTCAAAAAACTTTATGCTGTTAATGGTTGTATTTTTGCGGGTTCTATTGTATAATTACAAAGGAATGACAAAGTTCGGATCATCTGAGATCCCTTTCATTATACACGATTCACAAAAAAATGCAATAGATACGAAAATATTGGAGGAAATCATGGAAAGAATTGTTCGTGAAGCAGCGCGGGATCTTCCCGTTGCCGGGGAATACGACGTGATTGTCGCGGGTTCCGGACCTGCGGGCGTTTCCGCGGCGATTCAGGCGGGACGGCACGGCGCGCGTGTTCTGCTGCTTGAGTGGAACAACACCGTCGGCGGTATTTCCACGTCCGGTCTGATGAGCCATTTCACCGGAACGGTACACAGCCGGTTCTACACCGAGCTGCTGCAGGCGATGGCCGACCGCAACGAGGGGGAACAGAAAGGGAAGATCACCCCGACCATCGATCCGGAACAGCTCAAGAGCGTGTATCTCGATATGCTCCGCGATGCAGGCGTGACGGTTCTGCTGTATACGTTCGTGTGCGGCGTGATCATGGATGGAAACCGGATCACCGGTGTCATCACCGAAAGCAAGAGCGGACGCCGCGTGTTCACGGCGAAGGTGTTCGTGGACGGCACGGGCGACGGCGACGTTGCGGCGTTCGCGGGTGTACCCTATTATAAAGGAAGAGAAAACGACGGAAAAATGCAGCCGTGCACGCTGATGTTCAAGGTCGGCGGCGTGGACACCGACCGCGCGGTCTTCCTCGGTTCGTTCGAATCGACCTACGACACGCCGAAAGGGGAACTGCAGGCGCTCGCGAAGGCGCACATTCCCTATCCGGCAGGGCATATCCTTGTCTATCGTTCCACGCTGCCGGGGATTGTCACCTGCAATATGACCAACTGCACCGAAATCGACGGTACCCTTGCCGAAGACCTGACGAGAGCCGAGCTGGTCTGCCGTTCGCAGATGCCGGCGATCGTGGCGTATCTGCGGGAATTCGTGCCGGGATTCGAGCACTGCTACATCATCAGCGCGGGTTCCATGATGGGCGTGCGCGAAACGCGTCACTTCAAGGGGGAATACGTCCTGAACGAAAACGACATCCTCACCGCGCGCGTGTTCGACGACTGGGTTGTGCGCGGTGCGCATTTCAACTTTGACGTACACAACCTGACCGGCGCGGGACTTGACGAAACCGGCGTTCAGCATAAGTGGAGCCAGCCGAAGGGGTACACGATCCCGTACGGCTGTCTGCTTCCCGAAGGTGTGGAAGGACTTCTCCTCGCCGGACGCAATATCAGCGGCACGCATATGGCGCATTCGAACTACCGCGTCATGCCGATCTGCGTCGGCATCGGGGAAGCGGCGGGCATCGCGGCAGCTCTCGCCGTGAAGAAGGGCGTCGATCCGAGAGAGATCACCGCTGCGGAAATTCAGGCGGAACTTGTATAAACGGAGGAAAACTATGAACATTCACAGCAATTTTACCGGCGGCAACATCGTTGTTGACCGTATCGAAGGAAATACCGTGTATCTGGAACGCGACATCCGCGACACCGAGGGCGACTGGTTCTACTGGGCGTTCTGCATCGAGGGCACGGCAGGACAGACCCTGACGTTCCGCTTCCCGTCGGCGCACCGTGTCGGACGGTTCGGCGCGGCGGTCAGCCATGATCTGGCGAGCTGGCACTGGAGCGAATCCGGCAGCGGCGACACGTTCACCTACACTTTCGGCGAAGACGAAGACAAAGTTTACTTCGCGCACAATATGCTTTACCATCCGGAACGGTTTGACGCGTTCTGCCGTGCGAACCGTCTGATGCCGGAGGTGTTCTGCAAGTCTGTGAAGGGACGTGACCTTCCCGCCGTCCGTTTCGGCGACGGGGACAAGTGGATCCTGATGACCGCGCGTCATCACGCCTGCGAATCGACGGGCGACTACGTCCTCGAAGGTGCGGTCGAAGCACTCACATTCCTGCTTCCGGAAGGATATTCCGTGCTGGTTGTCCCGTTCGTGGACTACGACGGCGTGGTCGACGGTGATCAGGGCAAGAACCGCCGTCCGCACGATCATAACCGCGACTATACGGACGAACCGATTTACGAAGTCGTGCGTGAAATGATGAAGTTCGGCAGGGAACACGACCTGCAGTACACGTTCGACTTCCACTCGCCGTGGCACATGGGCGCGGAAAACGATTACGTTTTCTTCAGCCGCAGCACGGAGGCGATGGAACCGTTCACGAACCGGTTCGGCGAATACATGAAGAAGGAAACCGCCGGAAACGAACTGAAATATACCGGGAAATGGGACGTCGGTCCGAACGAAAAATGGAACGACGAAAACAGCCCGAACTCGAAGAATTACTTCAGCAAGCAGGAATCCGTTCTCCTCTCCGTCACCACGGAAACGCCCTACTTCGGCGTAACCGACGGCATGGGCAAAATTTCGCAGGAAGCCATGCTGGAACTGGGACGTGCGTTCGGTCGGAGTATTGCCGCGTATCTTAAGGAAAACGACAACTGAACAAAGAAAAACAGCCGGAAATCCGGCTGTTTTTTGTATGTTGTAGGGATTGTTCTGGAATTACAGACCCATTTCTTCCTTGATTTCTGCAAACTTTGCAACGATATCGCGGATGTCCGCTTCGGTGAGAGCTGCGGAGATCTGGGTACGGATACGAGCCTTGCCCTTCGGAACGACGGGATAGGAGAATGCAACAACGTAGATGCCCTTTTCCATCGCACGTGCGGCGAATTCGCTTGCCTTGTGTTCGTCGTAGAGCATGATCGGGAGGATCGGGGAACCGCGGAAGGTTACGTCAAGACCGAGCTTGCCGATTTCTTCTGCGAAAATCTTGGTGTTATTGAAGAGACGTTCACGGTAGGACGGGTCGGAATCGAGCAGGTCGAGAACCGCGATGGTTGCTTCGCAGATCGCGGGAGCAACGGTGTTGGAGAAGAGGTACGGACGGGAACGCTGACGGAGCAGGTCGATGATTTCCTTGCGGCCGCTGGTGTAACCGCCGGACGCGCCGCCGAGAGCCTTGCCGAAGGTACCTGTGATGATGTCCACTCTGCCTTCCACGCCGCAGTATTCCGCGGTGCCGTGACCGTGTTCGCCCATGAAGCCGACCGCGTGGCTGTCGTCAACCATAACGAGTGCGTCGTATTCGTCTGCAAGGTCGCAGATTGCCTGAAGATTTGCTACGATACCGTCCATGGAGAAGACACCGTCGGTCGCAATCAGCTTGATGCGGCAGTCCTTCGCTTCTTCGAGCTTCGCGCGGAGGTCTTCCATGTTGTTGTTCTTGTAGCGGAATCTCTGAGCCTTGCAGAGACGTACGCCGTCGATGATGGAAGCGTGGTTCAGTTCGTCGCTGATAACCGCGTCTTCTGCAGTGAGAAGGGTTTCAAACAGACCGCCGTTTGCGTCGAAGCAGGAGCTGTAGAGGATGGTGTCGTCGGTGCCGAGGAAGGTGGACAGACGCTTTTCGAGCTTCTTGTGAACTTCCTGCGTACCGCAGATGAAACGTACGGAAGAAAGACCGTAGCCCCACTTGTCATAGCTGTTCTTAGCCGCATTGATGATGGTTTCGTTGGAAGCGAGACCGAGGTAGTTGTTTGCGCAGAGGTTGATCAGTTCACGGCCGTTTGCGAGAACGCGCGCGCCCTGAGGAGTAGTGATGATCTTTTCATTCTTCGCCATACCGCCGGCTGCGATTTCTTCGCAGGTCGCGCGGAAGTAATTCAGTGCAGACTTCATGTCAGTATTCTCCTGTCTAAATTTCTGTCAGCTTGCGGTGCAATTTGGTATTCCAAAATCCGCACCCAAACTTTGTCATGTCTTTTCAGATGGAAGCTTTTTGAAAGGGGTTCGGGGAAAACTTTTTCTCGAAAAAGTTTTCCCCGAGAACCATTACTTGTTCAGATTCGTCCAGTCGAGGATGACTTTGCCGGAGTTGCCGGAGTTCATGGCTTCGAAGCCGGCTTCGAAGTCGCGGACGTCGAAGCGGTGGGTTACGATGCCGGCGATGTCGAGGCCGCCCTGGAGCATAGCCTGCATCTTGTACCAGGTTTCGTGCATCTGACGGCCGTAGATACCCTTGATGGTGAGGCCATTGAAGATGACCTTGTTCCAGTCGAGTTTTGCGTCCTGACGGAGGAGACCGAGCTGAGCGATGCGGCCGCCGTGAACCATATGGTCAACCATGGTGCCGAGACCGGACTGTGCACCGGACATTTCGAGACCGACGTCGAAGCCTTCCACGATGCCGAGGTCCTTCATGAGGTCGTCGAGGCTTTCGCGGGAGGTGTTGATGGCATACTTCACGCCGAGCTTCTTTGCGAGGTTGATGCGGTAGTCGTTGAGGTCGGTGATGACAACGTAGCGTGCGCCGCAGAACTGAGCAACGCAGGCAGCCATGATGCCGATCGGGCCTGCGCCGGTGACGAGAACGTCTTCGCCGACGAGGTCAAATGCGAGAGCGGTGTGAACAGCGTTACCGAAGGGATCGAAGAAGGAGTACATTTCTTCCGGGATATTGTCCGCGCAGGGGCGTACGTTGGATTCCGGAATTACAAGGTATTCCGCGAATGCGCCGTCACGGTTGACGCCGACGCCGACGGTTTCCTTGCAGAGGTGACCGTTGCCCGCGAGGCAGTTACGGCACTTGCCGCAGACGATGTGACCTTCGCCGGAAACGATCTGACCAACACGGTAAGTGGTGGTGTTCTTGCCTACTTCCACGATTTCGCCGACGTATTCGTGACCGATGACGCGCGGAATCTGAATGGTATCCTGAGACCACTGATTCCAGTTGTAGTTGTGCAGGTCGGTACCGCAGATCGCGGTCTTGTGAATCTTGATCTTTACGTCGTTATCGCCGCATACCGGTTCCGGAACTTCTTCCATCCACAGGCCGGGCTTCGCATATTTCTTAACAAGTGCAAGCATGATGGTTACTCCTCGTTCTATGTATATTATTGTGAGATTTTTTGTCGTTCTGCCTTAATCATATCACATATGATTTTGTTTGTAAATAGCAAAAATAAGTTAGCGGGATATAGTTTTTTTCTATAGAAACAGTTTGGGGGTATTTCGATTTGGAAGGAATTTGGGATTTTGCACAAATTCTATCCTGCTTTTTTGTTGAGAAGTTTTTTCGGTTTTAATCCCGGTATTCCATTGCCCACTTCGTTACGACATTGCTGTCCGCGCCGAACGCCTGCATGGCGATGACACGCTTCTGTTCCGGGTCAATTGCCAGCTTCTGACCGTACATCCCGCCTTTGAAGTAAACTCTGCCGTCCCAGCTGTCCAGTCCGAAGCCGCGTGTCAGGGCGAGATTCACCCATTCTTCCGAAAGGTACCGCCGTCCCTTGTACACGCCGCCGTTCAGGTAGAGCTGACCGAGCTTGACCATGTCGGATGAGTGGATATACAGCCCTGTCGCGCCGATCACGTGACCCTGCGGGCAGTGGCTCCATGCCATTTCCTGGAATCCCATCGGCCAGAGAAGCTCCCGCCAGAGGAAATTGTCCAGGACTTCGCCTGTCTTTTTTTCCGCAATCCGTGCAAGGAGGTAGAACGCGCCGTCCGAATACTTGCTGCCCGTACCCGGCGTGTAGTCGAGCGGATAGGTCAGCATATACCGCAGGAAATCCTCGCCGAATTCGGAAATCCGGTGCGTGTCGATGTCGAGAAATCCGCCCGGAACACCGATCCGGTGCGTCAGCGCCAGCTCGACCGTGTTGAGATTCCACCGTTCATCCACACCGTCCGGCCATTCCTCCGCGAAAATATCGCGGATTTTTTCGTCCAGCTTCACCAGTCCGCGGTCGTACAGCATCCCGATGGCGGTCATCGTGAAAGTCTTGGAGACGGAATAGGTGTTCTGACAGCGGCAGATTTCCTGCCGTTCGAAGGTTTCGATTTCGCCGTCGCCCTGTACCTCCGATATGCGGAGGATGTCAAACGGCTGGGTTTCGATAAATTTTATACATTCTTCAAGAAAACGACTCATTTTTTTACCTCTGATTATCTTATTTTTCGCAGTCTTCCCGCAGTTCCAGCCAGCGTTCGTCCTTGTCCGAACGGTTGTCCCCGACCGTGATGCCGTCGCACCGGCGGAGGAAAATGTCGTAAAGGTTCGTTTCCACCTTGTCGCTGAACCGTTTGCAGGAGCAGTTTTCAAATACGTTGTCGTGAATGTTCACGTTCTTTGCGGCATTCACGAAAATTCCGCTGTTGCCGCAGTTTCTGAACAGGTTGTGATGGATGTGGATACCGTCGTGTACGCCCGCGGGATAATTGTCTGCATCCACGTCGTGGCTTGCCTTGACCATGACGGTGCCCATGTTCGCCGCGCTGCCGTTGATGCCGCATTTTTCGAAGACGCAGTTGCGGATTTCCACATTCTTCGACGGACCGACCTCGTACCACACGCGGATGTCGGGGGAAATGATGATCCCCGGCAGGGACATGCCGTAAATCCTGCAGTTTTCCACAAGCATGTTCCACGACTGAAGCAGGAATCCGCGCGCACGGGTGTGCATGACGCTGCAGTTTTCCAGATGCACGGACGCGAAGAACTCCTCGTTCGCGAGAATATCGCCCACGCCGCAGGTTCCGGTGACTTTTTCAACCTTCGCCGTACCGTCGCGGTAATCGGACAGGAGCAGCTTTCCCTTTTCGAGGAAGGTTTCGCGGTCGTAAACGATGATCGTGTCGCCGCCTTCGGCCCAGAGTGCGCCGAGTCTGCCCGGTTCCATCGCGCGGTTGCGGTAGATGCAGTGCATTTCGCCTGTTTCGGGGTTCCACGATTCGATTTCGCCCGCCTGACTGTGGATGTTCAGCGCGTCATCGCCGAGTCCGACGAAATCGCAGTCCTTCATGTGGAGGAATCCCGCCAGACCGGTGATGTGAATCGCATCGGCATTCGCGGAATAGAGCGCGTGATCGCCTTCGGGAATGCGGACGTTGAAGTCCTCAAACGTGAAGTCCGAACAGCGGGGCGCGATGACCGCCGCCATACTGGTGCAGCGTTCGAATTCGAGGTGCGACAGGGTGACGTTGTGGCAGCCGGAGAAATGGTAGACCGTGCTGCCGTAGATGAGATAGCGGTAGAGTACGCGATGTCCGAGGGTCAGACGGGAAAGATTCCACCGTTCCGGCATGAATACGCGGATTTTGTTGTTCCCGAGATGTTCGTACCTCGTTCCGGTGAACTTCACCCGTTCGTTTCCGTTCTCATCGGTCAGGGTTTCCTTCGTGATTTTGTCGTACGTTTCGATGACGTAGTCCGGCGTGCCTTCCTCGTCGCAGGTGTCCGTGCCCCAGAAATGTTCCCATCCGGTGATCGGAAACTGCGGATCGATGTCCACGTCGTAGGTATGGTTTTCACAGTCAATTGCAGTGACACGTCCGGCGCAGTTGACCGGATTGTCCGTTGTCCACGTCATTTCCGTGAACGTCAGGTCGCGGCAGTCCCGGCAGACGAACCCGCCGTTGTTTTCCGCAGGATCGTTCCACGGTGTGAAGTGCGTGAGCAGAACGGTTCCTTCTTCGCCGCGCAGGGTCACGCCGGTTTTTCCGACGACCGGCACAGCCTTACGGATAAAATACCGTCCTGCCGGAAAGAAAATTTCGCAGTTATCGGGGGCGTCGGCGATCACCTTCGTCAGCGCCTCATACTGACAGGTCAGACCGTCGTTCCGCACACCGTGGTCGGTTACGAGAATACGTTCCATAAAAATAGCCATGCCTGCCGCTGCGCATCACGTACAAACAGGAATGGAAGTGATGACAAAACGGCAGCCTTTCCTGTAAAGTAAAATAGTGTCTGGGGAGAACGCAAACCGCAGCGCACGACAAGACGGGCTGCAGATTGCAGTACCGCTCAGAACGGAATAAAATCCGTGCCGGGAGAATCCTTACAAGCCAAAATGAAATAACGCGCCGGTTCTTTTCAGGTTTGATATGCCTGATCTGTTGTTCTATTATACTATACCTTACGGCCAAAAACAATATTTTTCCGTCAGAAATACAGAACAGAATTGATTTACTGCACCGGAAATGGTATAATATCCCCATAAAATCAACCGATCACGGAGGTTTTCCCATGAACAAGATCAATCTTGCCGGATCATGGCAGATGTACCTCGGCAAATTTTCACCGGACACCATTCCGTCCGATGAAATCCGCCTGCCCTCCACCCTTTCGATGGAGAAAAAGACCCCATACCACATCGAAGACATCACAAATCACCTCACCGATCCGTACGAATACCGCGGCAGCGCCGTTTTTGTCCGCGAAATCGTCCTTGAGACCCTGCCCGACCGGATCTTCCTCACGCTGGAACGTACCCGTATGACGAAAATCTACGTCGACGGCGTACTTGCCGGGGAAGGCGACACCCTCTGCGGCGTACAGCGGTTCGAACTGACGGAGTACGTGAAAAATCCGTCGTTTACCCTCGCCGTGGAGGTTTCAAACGACCGCTATCCCGCGGGCGGCGGTCACATGGCAAGCCCGGATACCCAGACCAACTGGCTCGGCATTGTCGGGGAAATGTCGCTGATCCTCTGCGACGGTCTCCGCATCCACGGTCTCCGCGTCACGGGCGACATCGAAAACAGAACAGCGCTCGTCACCTTCAAACTTGACGCAGCCGAAAAAGGCATGGCAAAAATCATGTTCCGTACCTCCTGCGGTGACTGTATCCCCGCCGACGCACAGATCCGCGTTCCCGTGAATGCCGGGGAAAACAGCGTTTCGTACACCGTCGCACTCGGCAAGGACGCCCCGCTGTGGAGCGAACACACGCCGAACGTCTTTGAACTCACCGTCACGGCGGAAACCGAAACGTCCTCCGACGAATACAAGACCACCTTCGGTCTGCGGAAGTTCGCGGCGGAAGGCTCGAAATTCACCATCAACGGCGAAATCACTTTCCTGCGCGGCAAGCACGACGGTCTGACCTTCCCGATGACCGGCTACGCCCCGATGGACGTTGACGAATGGATCCGTGTACTGGAGATCGCGAAGAGCTACGGCATCAACCACTACCGCTTCCACACCTGTACCCCGCCGCATGCCGCTTTTGAAGCCGCCGACCGTCTCGGTATCTACATGGCTCCCGAAATTCCCGTCTGGGGTGCGCTCGTCTCGCCTGCCAATCCGAATTACAACGAAACCTCACAAAACTGGATTGTCGCCGAAGGGTATCGGATTATTGAAGAATTCGGCAACCATCCGTCGTTCGTCATGTTTGCGCTCGGCAACGAACTGCGCGGCGACCGCGACGTGATCAACGGCATCGTTTCCGCGTACAAGGCGTTCGACGGACGGCGGCTGTACACGCAGGGTTCCAACAATTTCTTCTGGGATCCGCTGGTACTCCCGTGCGACGATTATTTTTCCGGCGTGCGCATGTCCGCGCACCGGCATTTCCGCGCGTCGTTCGCGATGTGCGACTCCCCGCAGGGGCATATCCAGACAATGCGTCCGAACTCCTCGTTCACCTACGATGCCGCCCTGCATCCGACGGAGGACTATTTATATAAGGATGAAAACCCGCATAACAATCCGTCCGTTCCGGTGGTTTCCCACGAAATCGGACAGTTCGTGACCTATCCCGACTACGAAAACGAACTCCCGCGCTACGAAAATTCCCTTCTCAAACCGCGCAATTTCGAAATTTTCCGCGAACGTCTCGCGGATGCCGGACTCGGGGACAGAGAAAAGTCCATTCACAAGACCAGCGGTGCGCTTGCCGTCGCGAACTACCGTGACGAGCTGGAAACCGCGCTCCGCAGTGAATCGATGGCAGGATTCCAGATCCTCGACCTGCAGGACTTCGACGGACAGGGCACGGCGACGGTCGGCATCCTCGACGCGTTCATGGAACCGAAGGGGCTTATCTCCCCCGAAGACTGGCGGAAATTCTGTTCCGACGCGGTTATCCTGTGCGAGCTTGACAAATTTGTCTTCACCGCAGGGGAAGAGATCGGCGTGAATTTCACCGCCGCGATTTACCGTGAGGTACCGGGCAACTGCACGCTCCATTGGAGCTTCGGCGAATATTCCGGCGAAATCGAAGATATCCGCCTCACCCGCGGCGTGAACCGGATCGGTTCCGTGAAAATTCCGGCGGAAGCGGAACGTCCGTGCAGCAAAACTCTGTATGTGACCCTCACCGGAGAGGCTTTCGAAATCACGAACGACTACCGCGTCTGGCTTTATCCCGCCGCAGAACGCCGTACGTCCGATACCGTCACCGTCGCGCATACCTTTGATGAGCTGAAAAATGCCGTGGACGCAGGTGAAAAAGTTCTGTATCTCCCCGAACGTGCGGACAACCCGAACTCCGTGAAGGGGGACTACGCGACCGACTTCTGGTGTTACGCCATGTTCCGCCGTCCCGAGGAAAAGAACGAACCGGCGGGAACGCTCGGTCTGAACATCGACCTCTCCCATCCGGTTTTCGGAAATCTTCCCGTCGACGCGCACACCACGCCGGTCTGGTTCGAACCCGTGGTGAACTCCCGTCCGACGATTCTCGACGGCACGGGCATTGTCCCGGCGGCCGCCGTCAACGACAACTTCGACCATGACCGCAACCACAATCTCGGTCTGCTGTACGAAATGACCTGCGGAAAAGCGAAAATTTTCGTCTGTGCCGCACCGCTCGACCGGCTGAACACACCGGAGGAAGATATCGCGTCGGTCTGGCTGTACAACGAAATCGTCCGGTACATGGAAAGCGAACGCTTCGCACCGTCGGCGGACATCACGGCGGATACGCTCGGAAAGCTGTATCTCGGGTGACAACGAAACATAAATTCCATATATAAACATATAAAGGAGAACCGCAATGAAACCGTTAAACGACTACTCATGGGTACGCGGCGTCAACTACTACCAGTGCGGGGAGGAACAGCTCCGCCGCGAACTGGGCTACGGCAAACGCGTGAACCTCAACGCCGTCCGCATCTGGCTCGACCGGAACTGGTACGAACGGAATCCGGAAAAATACATCGAAAATCTTGTGAACTACGTGCGGATCTGCTACGACTGCGGCTATCAGGTCATGCCGATCCTCTTCAACGGGAACTTTCTTGATCCCGAAACGCTGACCGAAACGTATTACGAACGCAACGACGTTTACGCCCGTGCGGTCGTCGAAGCGCTGAAGGACGAACCCGGACTTCTGATGTGGGACATCATGAACGAACCCGCGTGCAACAACTGGACGTACGCGAACGACATCGGTGAGGACGAAAAGAAGCGCCGGTACGATCTTCTGTGGGCGTTCCTGCGCAAGTATTCCGCGTTCGTGAAGGAAGTTGACCCCGTGAATGCGACCACCATCGGTCACACGACGGCATGGGAAGTCGAACCGACCGCGGAATGTGTGGACGTGCTGTCTTTTCATGACTACAGCGGCACCCGCAAAAACCTGTACGCGAACTACGGTCTGGCGGACGAGCTGTCGAAAAAGTACGGCAAACCCGTTCTCCAGACGGAAACCGGCTGTCTCGCGCGCTGCAACCCGTACGACATGACCCTGCAGGCGTGTGAGGAATACAAAATGGGCTGGTTCGTCTTTGAACTGATGATTCACGGCCGCTGCGACTCCGAACACGGCGTGTTCTATCCGGACGGGACGATCCGCGATCCCGGAACCATCGCCGCGATGATGGGATGCTACCGCTGCCGTGACCTCGACGTGATGGTCGTGCCGATCCCGAACCGCGAAGGTCAGGGACAGCGGTGCGTGGACGATATCAAAAAGGCGCTGACCGAATACACCTGCGATGCGTTCGACTATCGTCCGTCGGATATCGAACAGCTTCTGAACGCCTGCGAACGGGCGGCAAATCTGCTGGAATGCTGCGACATGATCCCGATGGCATGTCCGCCGACGGCACAGATTTTCGCATGGCGGAAGATGGAACGTCCGCCGCTCGCCGAAATCCGCCGGTTTGCATATGAACTGGCGATGCAGATGAAGGACATCTGCGAACTGCTGTAAGACTGCGAAAGGAGAAAAACGTATGAAATTTTCCGTATTTGCCGATCTTCATCACTATCCGGGCGTCTTCATGGGCGGCACGGACGAAGACCTCGCGTTCATCCAGAAACGCGCCGAAGACGGAAACTGCGCGTTCATCATCCACGCCGGCGACTTCTCTCACGGTCCGACGCTCGTTCCGGATTATGTGGAAAAGTACAACAGTTTCCACATCCCGAGCTATCACTGTCTCGGCAACCACGACTCCGACCATACCCCGTACGACGAAACTCTCCGCCGGTACAATATGCCGGACGGTCACTACTGTTTTGACAACGGCGGCTACCGCTTCATCGTCTGCGACCCGAACTACTACTATGTAAACGGCGAGTACATCCACTACGACATGGGCAACTACTACAAGTTCGGCGCATACCGCGACTATATGCCGCCGGAGCAGCTCGACTGGCTCCGCGAAACGATCGATACCGCACCCGGTCCGTGCATTCTCATCAGTCATGAAAGCTTCGAACGTCCGGACGGTGTACAGAACCGTGCGGAAGTGCTGAATATCATAAATGAAGCAAACCGTAAAAAGCCGCACAGCGTGATTCTCTGCATCAACGGGCATCACCACCGCGACTACATCCGCATCCTCGACGGCGTATGCTATTTTGACCTGAATTCCGCCTCCTACGACTGGGTTCCGGTCAAGCACGGCAACTACCCGAAGGAAATGTGCGACGAAATCCGCCTGCTCTCGAACACTGTCGTCTACAACGATCCGATCCACGCGATCATCACCCTCGAAGGCACGACCATCACCATCGAGGGCATGGAAAGCTCCATGTTCATGGGCATTAACCGCGAACACACGGACAACCCCATCTACGACGGCGCGGGACGTCCCGTCACCCCGACGGTGCAGTCCGCGAAGATTACGCTGGGATGAAAATTCCCCGTCGGGCTCACGCGATATCTTTCAAAAATTTTTGCGCTGCATTGCAGTATGGAGGAATCTTATGGAAACCACACGTCTGAGTGATCTCCGGTTCTTTACCGAGTGCATCGATACCGCAATTCCCGCGCTGTCCGGTCTGCCTGCACTCGCCCGGGACGGAAACATTCCCGAAGCGATCCGCCGTTTTACCGTGTACGTGCGGGAAACGCTGTCTCCCGACGTCTACCTTGCCGGGGAACGGGAAGCCGTGGAAGCGCGTGCGGACACCGTCCGTGCCGGCGCGGAACGCGTTTTCGGACATACGTTCATCTCCTGCCGCGTTCCCTACACGTTCGGGAAGGAGATCGACTGGGAGTTCAATCCCACCTACAACGGCTACGTCGAATGGCCGTGGCAGCTCAACCGCCATCCCGAATGGAAAATTCTCGCGGAATACTACCTCCTGACCGGCGACCAAAAAGCGGCGGACGAATGGGAAGCGCAGCTTATTTCATGGGCAAAGCAGGCGCAGGTACCCGAGAACGCCAGCGGGTACGCCACGATCTGCTGGCGCACGATCGAAGCCGGCATCCGCATTGCGCCGTGGACATACACCTTCCACGCTTTCCTTCACGCCGTCAGTGACGATGCCGTCGTCGTTTTCTGCAAATCCCTGTGGGAGCACGCATGGCGGCTGCGCAATTTCAACACCAAAAACAACTGGCTCATCATGGAACTGCACGGGCTGGCGCGGATCGGGCATGTGTTCCCGTTCTTTAGCGAAAGTGCCGCGTGGCTCGAGTATGCCATGAACCGTCTGAAGGAGGAGCTGGACGTGCAGGTCTACCCCGACGGGATGCAGAACGAACTGAGCGTCGGCTATCATTCGGTTGTTGTGAACAATTACATGGGGATCCTTGATATGTACCGCCGTACCGGAAAGCAGGCTCCCGATTTTCTCGAAAAAGGTCTCGTCTCCCTCAATGACGTCTACGTCAAGCTCGCCGCGCCCGATCTGCACACGCCCGCGCCGAACGACAGCGGTCGCGTGGATGCCGCACGGGAACTGCGGAAGGCGATGCGGCTCTATCCGGACAACGAGGTCTACCGCTACATCGTCTCCGGACGGAAAGAGGGAACACCCCCGCCGTACGGTTCGCTGCTGATGCCCTACGGCGGTGCGGCGATCTTCCGTACCGGCTGGGAACCCGACGCGGTCTGGGCATATATGGATATGTCCCCGTTCGGCGCGGGACATCAGCACGAGGACAAGCTGAACGTCACCGTTTTCGCCTACGGTCACGAAATGCTCCACGAAGCGGGCGTGTTCGACTACGACACGTCGGAAATGCGGAAGTACGTCCTCTCGACCCGCGCGCACAACACCGCCCGCATCGACGGCATGGATCAGAACCGCCGTCCGCGCTACCGCTGGGAACCGGACGACATCCGCAAGCCGTGTGAAACGGCGTATTTTGTCAGCGAACCGCACCGCGATACCGCCGAATCAACGTATGACGAAGGCTACGGTCCCGATTTTCTGGATGTGAAGCACACCCGCCGCTTCCTGTTCTGCAAGGACGAACAGGGACTGACACCGTTTTTCGTTTGTATCGACCGGTTTGCTGCACCGGACGACGTCCCTCACTGCGCGGAACTTCTCTGGCATCTTGCGGATGTTCCGACGATGGTGGAAGGAACGTGCGTCACCAGTCTGTACGACGATGGTACGGGATTCACCGTAACCGCCTCTGCGGGAGGATGCTCGATCGTAAAGGGACAGAAAGCACCCGAATTCCAGGGATGGTTCCCGAAGCACGGCATCGGCGATGTGGAACATTATGCCGTTCCGACAATCCGGCAGACCGTTCCCTTCACCGGCGGCACGCGGATTGTGACCGTTCTCTGGCCGCATCATTCGTATGATCCTCACATTAAGTCCGTGGAAGCGTCGGCGGATCCCGCGGAAACCTCGGTTCTCCTGCATCTGATCGGCGGACGTACCATTGAAATCACCGAATAAACGCAAAAAAAGCCGGAATTTTCCGGCTTTTCGGTTTTCTGTGAAGTTACGCGAGAACAGCGGGGATGTCCGCGAGTTCCCGGCAGATGTGGTCGGCGTTCGCGAGTCCGTCCGGATGATCCGTGGGATGCACCCAGACCGTACGCAGTCCCGCCTGCTTCGCCCCCTTGATGTCGGCGACCGGATTGTCCCCGATCATGTACGCGGTATCGGGATTTCCCATTTCCTGCAGGGCGTACCGGTAGATTTCGGTGCGCGGCTTGTCGTAGCCGATGCCGCCCGAGACGAAGTACGCCTCAAAAAATTCGCCGAGTCCGAAACGGCGGATCGCGTCGGGCAGTTCGGGATAGTTGTTGGACAGCACGCAGTTGGTGAAACCCATTTCCGTACAGCGGCGGAGGGTTTCCACGGCGTCGGGATAGAGCGTGTGCGGATAGGCCGGCATGATTTCCCGGAATCTGCGGCCGACTGCGGCGAAATCCTCCGGCTTTACGCCCATGCATTCGAAGAAGACCTCTGCTCTCCGGCAGACGTCGTCCCACCACTGATCGCCGGCTCTCTGCGGATAGATGTACCGACCGGTATGCCACGGGATTACGGTATTCGTACACCGGTCGGCCAGCGTCCACGGAACCTCATACCCGAGTGCGGAGAGGGCTTCGTTCAGTGCCCACGGATAGGCGCGGTTCGGGATCGCGAGCGTCCCGTCAAAATCCCAGAACAATACTTTTTTCATCCTTATATCTGTAATTCTCCCGTTCTTTATTCTGCGGATACAAGTATACAGGATATGCTCCGCGATGTCAAGAAGAACGTGAGGAAACGGTCGCAGATACAAAAAATGGGAGGAAAAATATTGACAACCCATTCAAAAAGATGTATACTGTACGTGCAAAATCATAAATGGAGGTTTTGACTATGAAATTCAATAAAATTCTTGCACTTGTTCTTTCCGTTGTTCTCGGTCTCGGCCTGTTTGCGGGCTGCGGCAGTGTAAACTATGCGGAAACCAATACCGAATATGTGATCGGCGTATCCGGTCCTCTTACTGGCGATGCCGCAATGTACGGCGTAGCTGTTGCCAACTCTGCACAGATGGCGGTTGACGAAATCAACGCGGCCGGCGGTCTGAACGGTATCATGTTCAAATTCGTTGCTACCGACGATATGAACGACGCAGCCAAGATTTCCACCAACTACTCTTCCATGTACGAAGGCGGTATGCAGGTGTCTCTCGGCACTGTTACCACTAAGCCCGGTCTGGAATATAAGAACCTGTCCGCAGATGACAATGTTTTCTTCCTGACCCCCTCCGCCTCCGGCGACGATATCCCGTCCAATTCGAACGGCTACCAGATGTGCTTCGCGGACGGCAACCAGGGTAAAGTTGCTGCGGAATATGTAAATGCAAACTTCTCCAGTCAGACCATCGGCGTATTCTACAAGTCCGATGACGCGTACTCCAAGGGGATTTACGACCAGTTCAAGGCAAACCTTGACGCTTCCGTGACCGTTGTGGAAACCACCTTCACCGATGCGAACACCACCGACTTCTCCACCCAGATCGACACCCTCAAGTCCTGCGGCTTCATCTTCATGCCGATCTACTACACTCCCGCATCCCTCTTCATGATGCAGGCAAAGGATATCATGGCTGCCGACGCGGTTTACTACGGCTGTGACGGCTTCGACGGCATCGACAACATCGAAGGCTTCGACATCACCACCATTCCGCAGGAAGTTACCATGCTGTCCCACTTCAACTCCAAGGCAACCGACGGCAAGGCAAAGGAATTCATCGACAAGTACGTTGCTGCGTTCGGCGCGGAAACCCTCAACCAGTTCGGCGCATCCGCTTATGACTGCGTATACGCAATCTACGGCGCAATGAAGCAGGCGATCGATTCCGGCAAGGACATCCCCGTAACCATCAGCGCATCCGACCTCTGTGACATTCTCAAGGAAGAATTCAACGGCGGCTACACCCTCACCGGCGCAGTTACCGGCGACAGCATCTCCTGGGAAACCAGCGGCTACGTCAACAAGGGCGCAATCAAGTACGTCATCAAGGAAGCGAACTAATGGGAGTTTTTTGGGTAGAAACTTTTTATAAAAAGTTTCTCCCCAAACCCCTTTTCAAAAATTTTTAAATTGAAAAAATTGACGAGGTGCAGTGCAGATTTGACGAATAATTTGAACCAAACTTTATCCTGTTATTCGTTTGAAAGTTTTTGAATGAGGGTGAAGACTTGCGCAGCAAGTCTTCTGGGGAGGGACTTTTTTCAAAAGGTTCCTCCCCGATAATTATTTTTTTAATTTAAGGTATTGACATGGAACTTATTTTATCCACACTGATAAATGGGTTGAGTCTGGGCGGCATTTATGCCATGATCGCGCTCGGTTATACGATGGTTTACGGGATCGCGAAGATGCTCAACTTTGCCCACGGTGACATTATCATGGTCGGCGGATACGTGATTTATGTGTTTATGGCATTCCATAATCCGCTTCTTGCGATCCTGATGGCGGTCGTTTTCTGCGTCCTGCTCGGGATCACCATCGAAAAAGTCGCGTACAAGCCTCTGCGCGGCGCATCTCCGCTGGCGGTTCTGATTACGGCCATCGGCGTCAGTTACCTGCTCCAGAGCCTTGCTCAGATCATTTTCGGCTCCGCCAACAAAATGGTCACCGTCTATGACTTCGGCTCCGTGAAATTCCTCGGCGTTCCCGTACAGGTGTCCGCTCTTGTTACGCTCGCTGTGACGATCGTTGTCATGGTCGCGCTCACCCTGTTTGTCAAGTGTACCCGCATCGGACGTGCCATGATCGCCGTTTCCGAAGACAAGGGCGCGGCACAGCTCATGGGCATCAACGTGGACGGCATTATCACCATCACGTTCGCCATCGGTTCCGCACTCGCGGCACTCGCCGGACTTTTCTACCTCCTCAAGGCACCGAGCATTTCCAGCACCCTCGGCGCAATGCCCGGCATCAAGGCGTTCACTGCGGCGGTTATCGGCGGGATCGGCTCCATTCCCGGCGCGATGCTCGGCGGCATCCTGCTCGGCGTGGTCGAATCCATCTCCTATAAGATCACCGCGATCGCTCCCTATACCGACGCGATTGAATTCTCCATCCTGATTATCATTCTTCTTGTGCGCCCGACCGGCTTCCTCGGCAAGAAACGGAGGGAAAAGGTATGATCAACAAGCTCAAAACGGTTCGCTGGAACCATTACATCAACTATATCGTCATCGGCATTTTCACGCTCGTTTTCGGCATCATCGCGCTGACCGGCGGACGTCTGAACAGCTCTCTGCTGTTCCTGTTTGAAAAAATCGCCATCAGCGTTATTCTCGCCGTATCCCTCAGCCTTGTCGTCGGCTTCCTCGGCGAACTGTCCCTCGGTCACGCGGGCTTCATGTGCGTGGGTGCGTACCTCGGCGGGAAGGTTGCTTCCCTGCTTCCTTCCTCCCTCGGCGGCGGCATTGTCGGACTTCTGCTCGGTCTGATTGTCGGCGGGGGCATCGCGGCTCTCTGCGGGGTGGTCATCGGCATCCCGGCACTCCGTCTGCGCGGCGACTATCTTGCGATTGTCACGCTGGCGTTCGGGGAAATCGTGAAATCCATTTTCCAGAACACGTCCGACGAGACTTTCGGCGGCGCACTCGGTCTGGAAACACCCCGTTATGACAAGAATTATCTCTTCATTTTCGCTTTCCTGCTCGTCCTTCTGACGCTGGCGGCGATTCAGAACTTCATCCGCAGCAAGCACGGCCGTGCCGTGACCGCCATCCGCGACAACGAAATCGCGGCACGCGCGTGCGGCATCAACGTCACCAAGTACAAGCTGCTGGCGTTCACGATTTCCGCGTTCTTCGCAGGCATCGCCGGCGTTCTCTACAGCTTCAGCAACTACACGGTGCAGAGCGCGAAGTTCGGCTATAACTATTCCATCGAAATTCTCGTTATGGTCGTCCTCGGCGGCATGGGCAGCATCAACGGCTCCATCCTCGCGGCAACTCTGATTACCTTCCTCAATACCAAGCTCGCGACCATCCTGACCGGCGACCTCGCGGTTCTCCAGAACCTGCTGTACGCGGTCATCCTGATCGTGATCGTCGTTTACAACAACGCGCCGAAGCTCAAACCCTTCCGCGACCGGTACAACCTCGGCGTTCTCTGGAACAAATTCGTCCGTGCGCGTCACAATCCCGCGAACATCAAGGACGACCAGGCAAAGTGGGACGTTGTCCCGACCAAGATCGAGATGAACGAAGTCCTCTCGATCGACCTTGTCCCGCAGGATAAACTGGAAAAGAGAAACAATTCCGGAAAAGGAGGAGATCACTGATGGCAGACTACATTCTCGAAACCCGTGACCTCGGCATCTCCTTCGGCGGCCTGAAGGCGGCGCAGAACGTCAACATCCGCATCAAAAAGAACCAGATTTACGGTCTGATCGGTCCGAACGGGGCAGGGAAGACCACGATTTTCAACCTGCTCACGGGCGTTTACAAGCCGACGACCGGTACGTTCTTCCTCGACGGCGAGGAGCTCTGCGGTCTGAGTCAGGAAAAGATCAACCACAAGGGTATTGCGCGTACGTTCCAGAACAACCGTCTGTTCAACAATATGACGGTGGTGCGCAACGTCATGGTCGGTCTGCACGACCAGCCGGAATTCCGCTGCAATGTCATGGAATCGCTGTTCCGTCTGCCGCGCCACTTCAAGGCGGAAAAAGACATGCGCGACCGCGCGAAGGAACTGCTTCGGATCTTTGATCTGGAGGAAGAGCGCAACAATCTCGCGTGCAATCTGCCGTACGGCAAGCAGCGCAAGCTGGAAATCGCGCGTGCGCTGGCGACGAATCCGAAGCTCCTTCTCCTCGACGAACCGGCGGCGGGCATGAACCCCCACGAAACGGAAGACCTCGAAAAGACGATTCACTTCATCCGCGACCATTTTGACATGACGATTCTGCTGATCGAGCACGACATGAAGTTTGTCTCCGGTCTCTGCGACGAAGTGACGGTACTGAACTTCGGTACGGTTCTGGCGGAAGGCGACACAAAGACTGCCCTGCGTGACCCCGAAGTCATCAAGGCTTACATCGGAGGTTAAGGTTATGGCAATGCTGGAAGTAAAAAATCTCCAGGTATACTACGGCGTGATCTGCGCGCTGAAGGGGATCAGCTTTGAAGTCAACGAAGGCGAAATCGTGACCCTGATCGGCGCGAACGGTGCGGGCAAGACGACCACCATGCAGTCGGTTGTGGGTCTGATCCCGAAGCGCGGCGGTTCGGTCACGTTTGACGGACACGACATCACCCAGACGCCCTGTCACAAGATTGTGCGTCTCGGCATGACGCAGGTACCGGAAGGACGCCGGATTTTCCAGGAACTGACCGTGTACGAAAACCTGCTGATGGGCGCGTATTCGATGAAGGATTCCTCCGGATTCAAAAACGACCTCGACGCGATCTACACCCGTTTCCCGCGTCTCGCGGAACGTAAGAACCAGATTGCCGGAACACTCTCCGGCGGTGAGCAGCAGATGCTCGCCATGGGCCGCGCCATCATGAGCCACCCGAAACTGCTCATGCTGGACGAACCCTCGATGGGCCTGTCCCCGCTCCTCGTGGATCAGGTCTTCGAAATCATCAAAGACATCAATAAAGACGGCACTACCATCCTCCTCGTCGAACAGAACGCGGGTAAATCCCTCGCCATCTCCGACCGCGCCTACGTCCTCGAAAACGGCAGCATCGTCCTCTCCGGCACCGGAGCCGAACTCGCCGCCAGCGAAATGGTACAGAAGGCTTATTTGGGTGGTTAAAGAAAAAGAATGTGGGGAAAAACTTTTTGAAAAAAGTTTTTCCCCACACCCCTTTTCAAAAACTTTTATACGAAAAAGAAAGACAAAGTTTGTGCAGATTTGGAGTGCAAACTTTGTCTTTTCGTTTATTTTTCGCTTATTCGCTGCTGTTCCTGTATGAAATGCAGGAGATTCTCATAGAAATCTCCGGCAATGTCGGAAATGGAATTTCCTGTGTGCAGTCCGACGATCAGCTCACGCCGGCAGAGCGGATTCCGGATGGGAAGGAGAACCACTTCGGACGGAGCTGCCTGCCCCCACGAAAATGCCGGCCAGAATCCGACACCCACGCCCGCACCGATAAGGTTGCGTACCGCCGCCGGAGAGTCCGATTCGAAAATGCTTTTCGCGCGGAAACCTGCCGAATCGCAGAATTTATCGCAAACAGCGCGGAACAGGCGCGAGCCTGCCAGATTGACAAAGCCTTCTTCCCTGACGCTGCTCAGATCGATGGACACTTCCTGCGCGTACACGGAATCCTTCGGTACGGCAAGATAGATTTTCTCCTCCATAACGCAGCGCTTATCAAACGGCGGAAGACGCGAAAAATCAACCGCGTTGGTCGTCACGGAGATGTCACAGTCCATTGCTTCTTCATTTTGAATCAGTTGAAAGACGGTCTGTTTGTTCTGCTTTTTGTATTCCACTATCGCCGAGGTCACAACGGTGGACGCGGCAAGGACGTTGAGACGGATAGTATTTTTCGCCTGTCCTTTCATAGCGTCAAGCTCTCCCGGTACCTCATCGAGGACCGAAAATACAATCTCCAGCCGCTGCCGGAGATACTGTCCGAACGGCGTCAGGAAAATATTGCGTCCTTTTTTATAAAACAGCGGCACGCCGAGCTCCTCTTCCAGAAGTCTGACGGTTTTGGTCAGTGCGGGCTGGGCGATGTGGAGTTCTTCCGCGGCACGGGTCACATGCTGATGCTTTGCTACAATGTAAAAATAATAAAGTTTGTTCAGATCCACGTTTTGATCCATATCCTGTCGTTATCAATATCATATCAATTATATATTTTAATTTATGACTTGTCAAGCGTATAATATGGTACAGAAAACGAAGGGAGAAAAAATTATGGTTGAAATTTTTGAATGTATCATGCTGTTCTGCTTCGGGATCTCGTGGCCGATCTCGGTATACAAAAGCATCACCTCAAAATCCACACGTGGAAAAAGCGTTATTTTTATTGCCGCTATCCTGATCGGCTACATCGCCGGGATTCTCGGTAAAATCGTCGGCAGTAACATCAACTACACCCTCGCACTGTACATCTTCAATTTCATCGTTGTCAGTATCGACTTTGCCCTCTATTTCATCAACAGAAAACACGAAAATCATTCTGTAAATCCCGCATAAACCAACAGACAAAGGAACTTACGCTCTGCAGTTCCTTTGTCTGTTTTTATAGTATGAAGTTTTTTGAAAGGGGTTTGGGGAAAACTTTTTTTCAAAAAAGTTTTCCCCGAGAACCACCCTTCCATCAATCAAAATTCACGCCGTAATCGATGGATTTGCCGTCGGGGCCGAGGACGGTGTAGTAGAGGACGTTGCCGGTGGCGTTCACGCGGATGCCCTCGAGCTGACCGATGTAGATGGTCTGACTGTTGCCGTTCTGGAAGATCATGACGAGACGGTAGTCCGAAGCGTCTCCGCCGTAGAGACCGCGACCGTAGAGGATGGTGCAGCGTTCCGCTTCATAGTTGAACAGGATTTCGGCGGCACCCGCTTTGGCGTCGTTCACTGCGGTGCTGTAAGCACTCGCCGTCCCCGCAGAAGCCGTCGGAGAAGTGTAGATCGGGACGGAGGTACTCTTGTTAAGATTCGAAAGCTCCGTCAGACCGCTGGCTTCCAGAATCACGGAATCCTGCATGCCCGCAAGGAACTTTACATCATAGATCGAAGAAAGATCGAGTTCCGTGTCAAAATAGAACGCGTAGGTCGTGTAATCATCACCGGAAGCATCCGTATGTTCCGCATACCAGAGCTGCGTGATCGGAATACGGTTTCCGTTGACATACAGATATGCCAGACTGTTGATCGCGTAATACTTGTCTGCGATTTCGTTGACTGCCGTGCCGTTGATGCCGACAGCCGCATTGTCGAGCCAGCCGCGCGCGATGCTGAGCGATTCATAACCGCATCCTTCGTACAGACGGAAGGACAGGCAGTTCGGCTCCAGTTCCACATTGGTCGCGAGGCTGAGCATACACGCGCTGTCGACCGTTACGCTGCCGTTTGCAACCGTGAAGTCTGCGCCGATGCCGCTGATACCGGTGATATTCTGTGCCTTCTTCGAACCTGGATAGAGACTGAGCTTGTTCGCAGAAGTCTGTGTGGTCACATTGCCGACAACCGCGGAAGAAGAGGAAGCAGAAGACGAGGACGGGCTTCCGCCTGCTTTCACGCGCACCGATGTGTCGATCATACGCATAACAACAGCGGAAATTTCACTGCGCTTCACGGCGGATTCCGGCTGAATGTTCCCGTGTTCGTCGCCGGTCATAAGTCCCCAGCGGTACATCCGGTATACCGCAGCGGAATACCACGCCGCCGTGTCAACATCCGGCAGAGTGCCGAACGCCGCCGCGTTGATTTCATCCATATTCCCTTTTGCGGAGATCAGCGCACGGGAGAACAGAACCGCCACCTGTCCGCGGGTTGCGGGCGCATTGTAGTCCGGATAAATCTCGGTAACAATGCCGTTGGTCGTCGCGTAATCGACATAACCGTCGTACCAGTTGGACGTGGGGGAAGCAATGTTCGACGCCGCACCGGCCGAGATCAGCTGATGACAGGACGCCGCGAGCTTGATGGTCTGTGCGATGGTCAGTGTCGCGTCAGGTTCAAAGGTGGAAGCAGTCGTTCCGCTGATCAGACCGAGGGAATACGCGGACGCCACTTCGTCATAATACCATGCGTTCGAGGCAACATCTTTGAACTCTCCGTTGTACGAACGCTGCGCCGTATACGCACCGGCCGGCGTGACAAGAAGAAGCGCGGTCAGCACGGACGCAAGAATTTTTTTACATTTCATAGGATAACTCCGTTTCGATCGATTATACCTTATTATACCATAAGGCAGCATGGAATTCAACGGTTTTGCAGAACATTCGATACACTCATTTTTACCAAAAGCACGCACAATCAGGCATATTTTTATATAAAAAACAGCCGCACCATGGTTGGTACGGCTGCCGGAATGATTACTTTTTGGAAAAAATTAACCGCGGAAAGTAAAGATGCTGAGGAGCTTTGCGAAGAGAGAGAACATCGGGAGTTCTTCAAGGATAACCGGGAACTTGGAAACGGGTTCTTCTTCAACAACTTCTTCGATAACTTCAACAACTTCTTCTTCGATTACAGCTTCTTCAACGACTGCTTCAACTGCTTCTTCTGCAGCAGGAACGAGAGCAAGAATCTGAGCAACAAATTCTTCGTTGATTTCTACACCGTATGCTGCAGCGAGTGCATAAAGTGCAGCTGCTTCTGCGGAAATTTCTTCGACTACTTCTTCAGCAGCTTCTTCAACTACTTCTTCAGCAGCTTCTTCAACTACTTCTTCAGCAGCTTCTTCAACTACTTCTTCAGCAGCTTCTTCAA
>JBGVOJ010000557.1:0-4926 GCA_045126415.1 Eubacteriales bacterium
CAAGTAATGCCTGAAAAGCAAACCAACAAGGAAAGACTCAAAGACATTACCGACAGCATTGAGAAAGGGATACAGGAGCTGTTCCAATCGGACAAATATGCTCAGTATCTCCGGACAATGAGCCGGTTCCATCGTTACAGCGTCAATAACCAGATGCTGATTTATATGCAGAAGCCCGACGCTACTTTGGTGGCTGGCTTCAACAAGTGGCGTGACCAATTTGAACGCAACGTACTCAAAGGCGAAAAAGGTATCAAGATCATCGCCCCCACACCCTTCAAGAAAAAGATCGAGGAACAAAAGCTGGACCCGGACACCAAGCTGCCCATGCTTGATGCGGACGGCAAAGTTATCATGGAGGAAAAGGAAATCAAAATCCCCATGTTCAAGCCGGTTACGGTGTTCGATGTTTCTCAGACAGACGGTAAGCCTCTGCCGCAGCTTGCATCCGATCTGACCGGTGATGTTCAAAATTACGAAGTCTTCATGGAAGCACTCCGGAGATCTTCACCTGTTCCCATTGACTTTAAGCCGATTGCAGACAATGCAGACGGCTTTTTCTCTCTGGACGATCAGAGCATCACCATCCGTGAGGGTATGAGCGAAATCCAGACTGTTTCCGCTGTGGTGCATGAGATCGCTCACTCCAAGCTCCACAACAACAAGAAAATCGAAGAGCCGAAGAACGCTCCCAAGTATCAGGAAGTCGAGATTTTCGATGTGCCGGGCTTGTTTTCCAATGGGCGTGTATCTGCTGCAGATGTACCGGAAGGTATGTTTATCTACGATCTGCGCGGCTCGGATGATGACCCCGGTATGCCGGTTGCGGTTGAGAATCATGTGGTTGTCAATCACGCCGGTTCTGTTATCACCGCAAAGCCCCTTGACCTTGGCGAAGAAGGTCGGCTCATGTTCACCGAAGAAGAGGGACTGAACTTTGTCGGCGGTGAGATCTCCGCCTATCGTTTCGCAAATGAGCAGCGCAAAGACCGCAACACCGAGGAGGTCGAAGCTGAGAGCATTTCCTTTGCTGTCTGTGCTTATTATGGCATTGCCACCGGTGATAACAGCTTCGGCTATATCGCAACATGGTCGAAAGACAAGGACCTGAAAGAGCTTCGGGAAAGCCTTGAAACCATCAACAAGACTTCTTCTGAGCTGATTACCGACATTGACCGGAACTATGCCGAAATCATGAAAGAGCGTGAAGCAGAAATTGAGGTCGAAGAACCGGAAAAGCCTTTGTCTGAAATGAATATCCTTGAAATGGTCGAATATTTCATGGATCAGGGCATGACAGAGGAACAGGCCAATGACCTTGCCAACTCCGAATGGCAGGCACGACAGATCAATGATGCTCCCGTTATTCAGGAGCCGGTTCTGCAGTCAGCTACCGAAGAAGCGCTCTATCTCGTGGATGATACCGTGTATCTCCATGTACAACCTACCGATGGCGGTTGGGATTATTCTCTCTATGATAAAGAGACTAAAAAACTCATGGATGGCGGCGTAATCGAGACGGCTGCTATCGAAGAATCGCCCGTCAGTTCTGTTGCCGGTGCGGTACGAACCGAAGTATTTGCCATCCAGGGCATGACTCCCACAAAAGTAACCTTTGAAGATATTGCTCTTGTGGATGAACTGCAGGCTGCACAGATGGTGGAAGCGCAGACGGTTGAAGCCGACTTCGTTCCGGTGAACGCTGACGGTGACTTTATCGATGAAATTGCCCGAAAGGTGCAAGAGGAAGAACCCATGCAGGCTCCCGACAATGGGTATGTGCCCGATCCTTCCATGTCCATTGAAGCCATGAACGCATACGGCTACACTGATGCAGATATGCTCCCGCTTTCCAAGGAACGTGCCCTGGAGCTGTTTGAGAGGGATGTCACGGTGTATTTGCTCTACGATGACAACAGCGAAGCCATGGCATTTGAACCTGAAGATATTCAGATGTTCTCCGGATGCTTCGGTGTCAGCCGTGAGGACTGGGAGCGTGTTCGCGGAGAGATACCTCCCATGGATGCCGAAGTTGTACGGCAGAAGCGTGAACGGGCTTTCCTCGAAAGCGCCGCTGATACCTTTGCCATCTATCAGCTGAAGCGTGATGATGCGACCACTGATCTGCGTTTCATGGATATGGACTGGTTGAAGAAGAAAGGTATTGAACCCCAGTATGACAATTATGAGCTTGTTTATACCGGTGCTTTGACCTATGAAGGATCGCTGATCGACAAGCTCGAAGAGGTTTATCGTACCTTCAACATCGACCATCCGCAGGACTTCACCGGACACAGCCTGTCTGTCAGTGACATCGTGGCGTTGAAGCAGGCCGGTGTGGTATCATGTCATTACGTTGATAGCGTTGGATATAAAGAGCTGCCAACGTTCCTGAATTCTGAGAATTATCTCAAGAACGCAGAAATGCAGATGGAAGACGATTACGGGATGATCGATGGAATCGTGAACAACGGTCCCAAGCAGCCTGTTCAGAAACAGCCTGAGAAGTCTCCTGAAAAGCGGACTGAAACCAAGGCAAAGAAACCGTCTGTCCTTGCGAAGCTCCGTCAGTATCAGGAGGAGGACAGAAAGGCAACGACAATGCACAGAAGTGCGGAAAGGGATTTATAATGAACTTTACTAACGATGAACTCAATCTCATGTGTATCTATGACACCGGCACCCGTACCGGGCTGATCGAAGCCCTTACCACCATGCGGGAACAGCTCGAAGAGGATGAGACCGAACTGATTCAGATGACGGATTCCGCGATCCGGAAGCTGAACGCAATGTCCGATGCGGATTATGAGACCCTTGAGCTTTTCCCCGATTTCGATGAGGAGGATGTTGATGCCGAGTAAATTGGATTTCTACGCTCAGATGGCCGATCACACAGCCAAGCAAGTAACCGGCAGCTTTGGTGAATGGACAGCGTTCCTTGAAACCGCCGGTCGCCTGTACAAGTATCCTTTTCATGAGCAGCTGATGATCTACGCTCAGAAACCGGATGCTACCGCTTGCGCTGACTATGACCTCTGGAATAAGCAGATGCGGCGTTATGTCCGTCGTGGTTCCAGAGGTATCGCATTGATCGACACCAGCGGCGATAATCCAAGGCTCAAATATGTTTTCGATGTTGCAGACACGGGCGGTCGGGAAAATTCCCGCCGCCCTTTTCTGTGGGAATATCGAGACGAACACGCTGATGCAGTTACAGCAGCCTTGGAACGACGCTACAATATCTCCGGCAAGAACGGTCTTGCCGAGCAGCTTGAGCAGATTGCTTCTCAGCTCGTAACCGAATACTGGAACGACAACAGCCGTGACATCCTCGGCATCCTTGCCGATTCCTTCCTGGAAGAGTATGATGATTATAACGTAGGTGTGGCGTTCCGCAATGCGGCAACTGTCAGTACCGCCTACACGCTCATGTCCCGCTGTGGTCTGAACCCCGGCGACTACTTTGAGCACGAGGACTTTTTAAGCGTATTTGACTTTAACACCCGTGATACTATCGCTGCCCTTGGTTCTTTCATCAGCAACACCAGCGAACAGATTTTGCGGCAGATCGAAATCACGATCAAAAACTACGAGCGTGAAGCAAGCCTGCAGAAACAGGCGGAAAGGACAAACGATTATGCAGAACAACCTGAATTACACGAGGAACGGGGATTATTTGATTCCGAACCTGACCCTGAGCGAGACCGAGACGAAGCCCCTGGGCAAGTACGGTCGGATGCGGAAGCAGTATCTGCAGGAGCACAGACCGGTGCTGTGGAACACGATGATCCTGTCGGAGAAGCTGTACCCCCATCTGAGGGAGATCGACGAGACGGCGAACCGGAGACTGGAGCAGATGATGCCCGAACTGATGAAGCAGAACGGCGTGACGGAGAGCCTGAAGGAGAGAGACCCGATGAAGTGGGTCGGTCTGATGAACAACCTGAAAGCACAGGCCGAAGAGACGATTCTGAACGAGCTGATCTACAGCTAAACACAACCGAACAGCCCCAGCGAGGAGAACAGATGACATTGTTTGATATGGCAATGTTCCCCTCGGAACAGGAGCAAATGTCCTTCATTGACGAAGCGGAGAGTGTAAGTCCTACACCCTTCGCTTTTTCTTTTGCACAGGATGACATTGACCATGTGCTCAGACTGGGAAGCAATGAGCGGTACACCCGAAGTGTTATTGCCGCTGAGTTCCAGAAGCAGAAATCCATTGAGGAAATCGCTTCTGTCATGCAGAGAGAGTTCCATGGCGGTGCCGGTTTCAAGTCTGAAAACGGTGAGATTACCGCATGGTATGCCGAAGATGGTATTCACCTTGCCCAAGGCAGAAGTGCTCGATATGTAAAGGCAGCACAGGTGATCTCCTGGAAAACTGCAGCAGAACGCATTGGTCAGCTCATGGAAACAGGTCAGTACGCCACCAACGTGGAAGTCGTTGAAGCCGAAAGCTATGAGCGCACAAAGATGGCAGAAACCCTCTGGTATCTGCATCGTGATCTCAGCGAAGAAGCCCATGAACAGGGCTATCTCGCAACTATGAATGATTATCGCGGAGGCTTCCCGGATGCAACGGCACGACTTGCCGAAGATCTGAAAGATAAGGAGTTCCTGCAGAAGCTCAGCAATGAGTATGCCGACTTCCTTACAGCCTACAACGATGATCGAAGTCTGATGCGTTTCCACTATCACAAGGTCGCTGTTATCGGACAGTCCCTTGCTGATCTGTCTCTACCTCGGCGTGAATATGCCTCTGAGATGGCAGAAGTTCCGTCCCTGCAGATGTTCATCACAGAAGATGAAATTGACGCCACCCTGACACGCGGAAGCAATGTTGAGGGCGGCAAAGGTCGCATCTACTCATTCTTTACCGAAGGTCACAGCACCAAGGATAAGGTGGACTTCCTGAAGAATGAA
>JBGVOJ010000558.1:0-5015 GCA_045126415.1 Eubacteriales bacterium
TCTCTTCCCTTTGCGGACGTGGAAACGATATAGTTGATGAGACCTTCGCCGATGAGGTCGCGCAGGGTCGTGCCGGATTCGTCGAGGTGGGAGACAGACACGACTTTGACGCCGTGCTTGCGGATCGCCTGCGCGGTGTTTTCGGTCGCGTAGATGCGGAAGCCGAGTGCGGCGAACTTTTTGGCAATCGGACCGATTTCGCCCTTGTCGGTATCGCGGACGGACAGGAAAACGCCGCCGTTTTCGCGGAGCTGATACCCTGCCGCACGGAGACCTTTGTACAGTGCTTCCCCGAAGGTTCCCGCCAGACCGAGGACTTCGCCGGTGGACTTCATTTCCGGACCGAGCGCGGTGTCCAGTCCGCTGAGCTTTTCGAAGGAGAAGACGGGGACTTTGACCGCGACGTACGGGGAGGATTTGTACAGACCGGTACCGAATTCCATGTCCGCAAGCTTTTCACCGAGCATACAGCGGGTCGCGAGATCAACCATCGGAATACCCGTGACCTTGCTGATGTACGGGACGGTGCGGGACGAGCGCGGGTTGACTTCGATAACGTAGAGTTCTCCCTGATAAATGAGGTACTGGATGTTGATAAGACCTCTCGTCTCGAGGGCAAGCGCAAGATTGCGGGTGTGGCGAACGATGTAGTCGACCATGTCGTCGTCCACGTTCTGCGCGGGATAGACGGCAATGGAGTCGCCGGAATGAATGCCCGTACGTTCGATGTGTTCCATGATGCCCGGGATGAGGATATCCTCACCGTCGCAGATCGCGTCGACTTCCAGTTCCGTGCCCATGAGGTATTTGTCGACGAGGACGGGGTTTTCGATGCCCTGTGCAAGGATGATCGCCATGTATTCACGGATGTCCGCTTCGGTGAAGGCGATGATCATGTTCTGTCCGCCGAGGACGTACGACGGGCGCAGGAGGACGGGATAACCGACCTTTTCCGCGGCGGTAAGGGCTTCTTCGGCTGTCATGACGGTTTCGCCGACGGGACGCTTGATGTTGTAGCGTTCGAGAAGCTCGTCGAAGCGTTCGCGGTCTTCGGCACAGTCGATCATGTCGGGGGATGTACCGATGATCGGGACGCCGCACGCCGCGATATGGCGGGTGAGCTTGATTGCGGTCTGACCGCCGAACGCGACCACTGCGCCTATGGGCTTTTCTACTTTAATAATGTTGGAAACGTCTTCGGGAGTCAGTGGTTCGAAGTAGAGACGATCCGCCGTGTCGAAGTCGGTGGAGACGGTTTCGGGGTTGTTGTTGACGATGATCACATCGTAGCCGGCTTTTTTCATCGCCCAGACGCAGTGAACGGACGCGTAGTCGAACTCGATGCCCTGTCCTATGCGGATCGGGCCGGAACCGACGACCATGACCGTACCGAGCGGACTTTTCTTATGGGTGGAAATGAACGCGGAGGCTTCGTCGTCCTCGTCGTAGATGGAGTAGAAATACGGGGTGTCCGCGCCGAATTCCGCCGCGCAGGTGTCGACGGTACGGAAGGCTGCAGGAAGTTCAAACGGGAGTTTTTTGATGCCCGTCAGACGTGAAATTGCGCTGTCGGGGAAGCCGATGAGTTTGGCAGCCTTATAAAGATTGAAATCAAGTGCCGTTCCGGCGGATTCGAGCGCGTTTTCGAGGTCGGCAATCTTCTTGATTTTGGTGAGGAACCAGCGGTCGATTTTCGTGATGGCAAAGATGTCCTCGATCGTCAGACTGCCGCGGCGGAGGGCTTCGTAAACGAAGAAAATACGCTCGTCGGTTCCTTCCGCGATGAGCTTCGGGAGGTCGTCGGCGGAAATTTCGCGATATTTTGCACTGCCGGGAGAGTCCATGCCGATGGACGCGCCTCGCACCGCCTTCATGAATGCCGCTTCGAAGCTGGGCGCAATCGCCATGACTTCGCCGGTCGCCTTCATCTGCGTGCCGAGACGGCGGGTGGCGTAGACGAATTTGTCGAACGGCCAGCGCGGGAACTTGACGACGATGTAGTCAATCGACGGTTCGAAGCACGCCATTGTCGTGCCGGTGACTTTGTTTTCGATTTCGTCGAGGTTGTAGCCGACGGCAATTTTTGCGGCTACTTTCGCGATCGGGTAACCGGTCGCCTTGGATGCGAGGGCGGACGAACGGGATACACGCGGGTTGACTTCGATCACGGCGTATTCGAAGCTGTCGGGATTGAGCGCAAACTGGACGTTGCAGCCGCCGGTGATCTGCAGTTCGTCGATGATGGCAAGGGCGGAATTCGCGAGCATATTGTATTCAGGGGATGCGAGGGTCAGCGCGGGAGCCGCGACGATGCTGTCCCCGGTGTGGATGCCGACCGGGTCGAGATTTTCCATCGAACAGACGGTAATGTGGTTCCCCGCGTTGTCGCGGATGACTTCGAATTCGATTTCCTTCCATCCGGCGATACAGCGTTCGATGAGAATCTGACTGATCGGGGACGACTGAATGCCCGTTTCCGCGATTTCCGCAAGTTCCGCCGGATCGTTCGCGATGCCGCCGCCCGTGCCGCCGAGCGTGAATGCCGGACGGACAATCACAGGATAGCCGAGACGTTCGGCGAGCTCCAGCGCACCGTCTACGGTCGTTGTGATATCGGAGGCAATCGTCGGCTGACCGATCTTGTCCATCGCGTCCTTGAAAAGCTGACGGTCTTCGGCCCGGTCGATCGTGTCGGTCGCAACGCCGAGCAGACGGACGCCGCGTGATGCAAGAAATCCGTCGTGTTCGAGCTTCATCGCGAGGTTGAGACCGGTCTGTCCGCCGAGCGTTCCGAGGAGGCTGTCGGGCTTTTCCTCGTCGATGATCCGCTTGATGACGTCCTCCGTCAGCGGTTCCAGATAGATGCGGTCGGCCATCGCGTTGTCCGTCATGATGGTCGCCGGATTCGAGTTCACAAGGACAACTTCAATCCCTTCTTCGCGCAGAGCCTTCGCCGCCTGCGTTCCGGCGTAGTCGAATTCCGCCGCCTGTCCGATCACGATCGGTCCCGAGCCGATCAGAAGAACTTTCTTTATCGTTAAATCTCTTGGCATAGGTCTGTTTTCCTCCATAGACGAGATGATAATTTATTTATCGTATTTGTATAATTATACCACACTTTCGCGCGAATTCACACACAAAATTTCGAAAAATTAATTTTTATGGAATTGCATAAACATTCCGTCTCCGCCGCAGCGATTTTTGTATGCCGCTGTTTTTTCTTCCGCAAAATTTCGCACTGTTTATAAAAAAGAAAATCGTACACGATCTGTGTACAACATAAAATCGCAATGTGAACGAAAACAAAAAGCTCCCTCCAAAAGACTTCCGGTCTGCACAGCACAAATTCCCTGTAACAGTCCAAAAGGGTTTGAAAGGAGTCTGAGGGAAACTTTTGAAAAAAGTTTCCCTCAGGAAAAATCTACATTTTATACATTCGCAGGTTCTGCTTCGGATTCTTCGAGGAGTTCGGTCTCGCGGTCGGCTGCTGCGCGGGCGAGTTCTTCCTCGTAAGCGCGGATAACTTCCTCTTCGAGGTGACCGCGGAAGTCGGCGTTGATCGGGTGAACGATGTCACGGTAGGTACCGTCGGGATTCTTACGGCTGGGCATGACGATGAAGTTTTTGTCGCGTACGCTGATAACTTTGATATCGTGGAGTGCGAGCTGGTCGTCGAACGTAACGGAAACGATCGCCTTCATCGGGCCTTCGTCAAATAACTTTCTTACTTTGATATCAGTGATAACCATTCTTTCTGTCCCCTTTTCATTTTGTCTTGACGATTATAATTATACACGCACATTGTGAAAATAATTCAAGGGTTTCATAAATATTTTTTAAAAGGAATGTATCTTTTTTTAAAAAATATGTTATAATAAATGTGAATATCAAATACACGATCATCACACACGATGCAAAGGATGGAATTATGGCTTTACCCAACACACATTTCGGTGCCGATTACATAAACGAACTGCTCTCCGGAGAGGGCGGAAAACACATTTTCTTCGCCGGAATCGGCGGGGTCAGCATGAACGCGCTGGCTCACATCAGTCACCTGCGCGGACACCGCGTCTCCGGCTACGACCGCAGCGAAAGCGACATCACCCGCAAGCTCGAAGCGATGGGCGTCACCGTCTACTACGAAACGGACGGCGAACACATGAAGGACTGCGACGCGCTCGTCTACACCGTCGCCATGCCCGAAACCAACCCGGAATACGTCTACGCCGGTGAACACGGCATTCCGCGGATTTCCCGTGCGGACTTTCTCGGTTATATCATGACCGGGTTCAAAAACCGTATCGGCGTGTCCGGCACCCACGGAAAAAGCACCACCACCGGTATGGTTTCCCGCATTCTGACCAATACCGGGGTTGATCCGACCGTTTTCAACGGCGCGGCAATGAAGGAATCCGGTTCCGTCGACATTATCGGCGGGCACGACTACTTCGCGTTCGAGGCCTGCGAGTACATGGACTCCTTCCTCGACTTCAATCCGTCGGTCGCCGTTGTACTGAACATTGAACTTGACCATCTGGATTACTTCAAATCCATTGAGCAGATCATCGATTCGTTCAAAAAATTCATCGCCATCACAGGCGAAAATGGGTACGCAATTGTGAACCGCTGCGACACAAACTGCATGAAGGCGGCGGAAGGTTACAAGGGACATCTCGTCACCTTCGGACGGAACTGCCCCGATGCGGATTTTTATTCGGTGAACGAGGGCGAATGCGGCGGTTATCCGGCGTTTGACCTCATGGCGTACGGTAAAAAGATTGCACGCGTGACCCTGCAGGTTCCCGGCGAACACCTCATTGCGGACGCGCTGGCAGCCTGTGCAGCGGCTTGTGTCAGCGGAATTTCTCCTGAAAAAGCGGCGGAAGGACTGGAAAAGTACGAAGGCATCTGCCGGCGGATGGAAAAAATCTGCATGACGGCCAGCGGTGCTGCCCTGTTCACGGACTACGCGCATCATCCGACCGAAATAAAAGCCACCCTTGCGGCGGCAA
>JBGVOJ010000559.1:0-1379 GCA_045126415.1 Eubacteriales bacterium
CGGATTCCGCGCGAAAGGAGAAGATGACACATGAAGAAAACGAAAAACATCACGGATTTTGCCGTGATGCTTCTTCTGATTTTCCTTGCGGCGGCGGTACTCCTGCCGGTGATCTTCATCGTGACGCACTCCTTCATGAGCAGTCAGGAACTGAACGCCGCTTACGGAGAAATTCTCATTGCTGTCACCGCACCGGAAGACGAAGATACCGACGGTGTTCCGATGGATCCGCACCTGATTCCGCGGGAACCCTCGCTGAAAGGGTATTACGAAATTTTTATCGAATCCACGGAATACACCGGACGGTTCGCACGTTCGCTGACACTGACCGCCGCCATCACGTTCGGACAGACGGTACTGTCATGCCTCAGCGGGTACGGCTTTGCGAAATTCCGTTTTCCGGGGAAAAATCTGCTGTTTGCCCTGATGGTACTGCTGATGATGCTGCCCCTGCAGGTCACGCTGGTTCCGAACTATATTGTCCTCGACCGGATGCACCTGATCGGGTCATACGCCGCGCTGATTCTGCCGGGCATCTGTTCCGCGTTCGGCGTATTCCTGCTGACGCAGACGTTCCGGTCGATTCCGGATTCCGTTCTGGAAGCGGCGCGTCTGGACGGTGCGGGACAGATGAAAACCTTGCTGTTCGTCGTACTGCCTCAGGCGAAATCGGGGATTGCGTCTCTTGTGATCCTGAATTTCATCGATGTGTGGAACATGGTCGAGCAGCCGCTGGTGTTCCTGAAAGACCGTACAAAGTATCCGCTGTCGGTATTTCTGGCACAGATCAGCGGACTGGGACTCTCGCATGCGTTCGTCTGCGGGATTCTGGCGATGCTGCCGGTATTGTGTCTGTTTCTGATTTTCCGGGATGCGCTGATGACGGGGATTGAGAACTCTGCGCTGAAGTGAATATTGAGAAAGGAGTATGTCCATCGGCACTGCCGAGAGATATACTCTTTAATTTTGGGTCTGGCGGAACATAATTGAGCAGGATCGAAGATACCAGCTATTATAGCTTAAATAACAGGAGATATTTTAGCAATGATCCGGAGAATTTCCGCAAAATCCGGCGTATCACGGACAAAGTCCCAGCGGGAGTCGGCAAGGGCTTCTGCGAGATCGTGACGGTAATCGCCGGTCGAGTTGCTCTGTGCACACGTCCAGTGTTCTCCTTTGAAAGGAACCAAGTCGATTCTGTACGTATATCCATTGTTGTAATCAACCGCATCGTACTCCGCCGCCATGTCCGCCGCACGGCGCAGGCAGCGGAGTGTGTTGTCCGCGTCACCGGTGCCGGAGTATCCCCGTGCGAGGGTGGTATAAAATCCGGGGCTGACTGTCGCGGTTACGTCACCATAGAACAGCCTGTGCAGAGA
>JBGVOJ010000560.1:0-9624 GCA_045126415.1 Eubacteriales bacterium
GGATCACGTACGGCAGGTTGAACGTGATGTGCGCGATCAGGAGCGTACCGAAGCTCAGCGAGTTCGATGCGCCCACCAGACGGCCGACGAATACGAACAGCAGCATCATCGATACACCGGTCACGATTTCCGGATTCATCATCGGGAGGTTCGTCACCATGTCAAGCGATGCTCTCCATGCGCGGCTGCGCAGCTTGTACATATATACCGCGGCCGCTGTGCCGAGGATTGTCGCGATCAGCGCGGAGGTTACGGCAAGGACAAGTGTATTCCGCAGGGCCGTCATCGTATCGCTCGACGAGAACAGCTCCGCGTACCATTTCAGCGAGAATCCGGAGAATACCGTGGTACTCTTTGCCTCGTTGAACGAGAAGAAAACCATCACCAGAAGCGGCGCGTAGAGGATGATGTAGATCAGTGCGATAAAGATGTTTCCGAATGTCTTTTTCATGATACGTCAACCTCCCTCTCACATGATCAGTCCGTCGTTGGAGTCGCCGGCAAACTTCTTCATGAGCGCCATGCAGATGAGAATCATCACCATCAGCACCAGCGACAATGCCGCACCGAGGTTGTAGTTGTACAGCGACTGGATCTGCTTTTCGATGGCGTCACCGATGAGCATGATCTTGCCACCGAGTTTCTGTGAAATATAGAACGTGCTGACCGAGGGCACAAACACCATCGTAAAACCGGAGACCACGCCGGGCATGGACATCGGCAGGATGATGCGGCGCAGCTTGGAGAAGCCGTTCGAACCAAGGTCTTCCGCCGCTTCCAGCACACTCACGTCAATTTTCGACATAACCGTATAGATCGGCAGGATCATATACGGAATATAGTTGTAGATCATACCGAAAATGACCGCGCCGGGCGTACCGATCATCTTCAGCGGCTCGATCCCGAACAGACCGAGGAAATTGTTGATGAGACCGTTCTTTTCGAGGATGTTCATCCACGAATAGGTACGGATGAGCAGGTTCATCCACATCGGCAGCATGACGAGCATCATCATGATCCGCTGCGTCGAGCCTCTTTTCCGGCTCATCAGGTACGCGAACGGATACGATACCAGCAGGCAGATCACCGTCGCGATGAAGGAGTACTCGATGGAAATCCAGAAGACTTCCTTATATTCACGCAGCTTCGCGACATTCGCAAAGGTGAACGCGCCGTCTGCGTCCGTGAACGCGTAATAGACGACGATCACCAGCGGAACGATCACGAACAGCGCCGCCCATACAATGTACGGTGCGCCGAGAAGCTGCTGGGTAAGCGTTTTCTTTTTCACGTCATTCGTCCTCCTCATCCTCGATGACACTCATGGTATCCATTTCGTCGGAGAAGGAGCTGTAGTCGCCGAACTGACCGGAATACTTCGATTTCTTCATGACATGGATCGCGTCCGGTTCGATGAACAGTCCGACCGTGTCGCCTTCGTGATGCTCGTCTGTTGTCTGGATCATCCACTTGAAGCCGCCGATATCAACGATGATTTCAAAATGAACGCCGAGGAAGGTCACGGAAGTGACGATTCCCTGCAGCATGCCCTTTTCGGGAGCAACGATATCCACGTCCTCAGGACGGACAACGATGTCGACCGGTTCGTTCGGCGCGAAGCCGGAGTCAAGACAGTCGAACGTCTTGCCGGAGAAGGACGCACGGTAGTCCGCCTTCATCACGCCGTCGAGAATGTTCGATTCGCCGATGAAGTCCGCGACAAACGCGTTTTCCGGTTCGTTATAGATGTCGATCGGAGAGCCGATCTGCTGGATCTTGCCCTCGTTCATGACAACGACGGTATCCGACATCGACAGGGCTTCTTCCTGGTCATGCGTGACGAACACGAACGTGATGCCGAGCGCCTTCTGGATGTTCTTGAGTTCCTGCTGCATGTCCTTGCGGAGCTTTAAGTCAAGCGCGGCGAGCGGTTCGTCGAGAAGAAGCACCTTCGGCTTGAGAATCAGCGCACGTGCAATCGCGACGCGCTGCTGCTGACCGCCGGAGAGCTTGGTGATCGGACGTTTTCCGAAGCCTTCGAGGTTCACGAGCGTGAGCATTTCCTGCACGCGTTCCTTGATTTCCGCTTCCGGTACATGACGGACGCGCAGACCGTAGGCGATGTTTTCGAAGACGTTGTAGTTCGGGAAAAGTGCATAACGCTGAAAAATGGTGTTGACCTCACGCTTGTACGCAGGAACACCATTCATGTTTTTCGAGTCGAAAAACACTTCTCCCTCATCGGGTTCCAGGAATCCCGCGATCAGACGGAGGGTCGTCGTCTTGCCGCATCCGGACGAACCGAGAAGCGTGACGAATTCCCCGTCACCGATCGAAAGACTCAGATCATCAAGGATGGTCTCCCCGTCGAACCGTACGGTAATATTTTTCAACTCTACAATATTTTTCTTATTTTCGGGAACAGTAGCATTGCTGTTATCCATTTTTTTGCATCCCCCTTTGCGGCAAAAGACCACGTATAGCCGTATTACAGCTCTGCGCGAACTCACCCACCGACTAATCACAGCCCCCGCAAAGAGTGTGTTACAAAACGGATTTACGACCGACCCGCAGTCCACCGGCTTGCAGCCATGATTTCTCAGATGTATCTTCATCCCGGTTTTTGTTAAAAACTGCCGGAGGTGAACATCAAAATATTCAATTCCAACCTCCGCGCTTTATGCTTTACCTATCAGGTCACTGACCGTCCCGAACGGTATATTTTAGGGCGCGTTTTTTGATGTTTTGGGAAATCCGGAGACCTTTGCGCCGTCCGGAAACGTCAGCACAGATGCAAAAATCGTGCAATAATAATGATACTATGTTTGCACGGGATTGTCAATATGTTTTCAATATTTTTCGACGTTTTTTCGGAAAATGACGGACTTTTTCCCGCAAAACACGTTTTTTCCCCGTTTTTTCATTATTTTATACACCTAAATATTTTTCCGGACGAATCTTTTCTTGACATCGGAAAACGGGCATTGTATAATGAAGAAAAATCATCATCCATCGGGTGGAACTATGCCAGACTTTTACCATAATTTAGGAATTCTCGCACACGTTGACGCCGGAAAGACCACGCTCACCGAACAGCTTCTCTATCTCACCGGCGCGGTGCGCAATGCCGGTTCCGTGGACGCCGGAACCGCATCGACGGACAGCCTTTCCATTGAAAAATCCCGCGGGATCTCCGTCCGTACGGCGGCGGCCTCGACCGTATGGCGCGATACCGTCATCAATATCATCGACACTCCCGGCCACGTCGACTTTGCGGGCGAAGTGGAGCGCTCCATCTCCGCGCTCGACTACGCCATCGTGGTCGTTCCGTCCGTGGAAGGCGTCCGCGCCCACACGGAAAATATTCTGAAAGCCCTCGACTCCCGTTCCCTGCCCCGTCTTGTCTTCATCAACAAGGTCGACCGCGCGGGTTCCGACCTCGCGCACGTGACGGACGAACTGCGGCGGCTGCCGGGGAACCACGTTTACCTCCCCCTTATGAAAATTTCGGATGAAGCACTGGATTCCGTCTCCGTTGCGTTCCTCGAAGGGAAAGAATTTGCCTCCGCCGTCACGGAAGCGCTGTGCGACGTCTCGGACGAAGCGGCGGAAGCTTTTCTGTCGGACGAAATCCTGTCGTATGACCGTGCGTGCGAACTTCTGCGCGAAGCGATTGCGGCCGGCACGGTCACGCCGGTTCTGTACGGCAGCGCGAAGCTGTCCCTCGGTATCCGCGATCTCGCCGATTTTATGGTGGACTATATGCCCTCGTCCGCACGTCTGGCGACCGACGGTCTGTCGGGTGTCATCTTCAAGATCGAGCACGACAAAACGATGGGCAAAGTCTCGTACATCCGAATGTTCGGCGGACAGATCAAAAACCGCGACGCGGTGACGCTGATCGATCCTTCAAAACAGGCGAAACCGGATGCGGAAGAAGATGAAAACGCCGCCGTCGCACTGGAAGAAAAGCCGCCGGAAGTCGAAAAAGTCTCGCAGATCCGCCGTTTTCAGGGCGCACGTCCGACCGACGCGGGCGAAGTTGCGGGCGGTGACATCGCAGCACTGTGCGGGCTGTCCTCCGCAAAAACGGGACAGTTTGTCGGTTCACTCTCCCTCGGGGACTGCTATAAACTCGCGTCTCCGTACCTGCGCGTCCGTGTGACGCCGAAATCGGGAGACATCGGCGTGATTCCGAAACTCGCGGAAGCCCTGCACGAGCTGTCCGACGAGGAACCGTACATCGATGCAAAGTGGGAAAACGGGCAGCGCGAGATCACGATCAATACGACCGGACGGATCCAGCTGGAGGTCATCGACAGCCTGCTCCGCGAACGGTACAATATGGAAGCGGACTTCTCTCCGCCGACGGTCATCTACAAGGAGACTCCCGCGCGTGCCGGCTTTGCCTACGCGGACTACACGATGCCGAAGCCGTGCTGGGCGGTGGTGCAGTTCAAATTCGAACCGATGCCGCGCGGCTACGGGGTATCGTACCACGGCAAGCTCCCGTCGAACCAGTGTTTCTACAAATACCAGACCCACATCCGCACATCATTCAACCAATGTCTCGAACAGGGGCTGTACGGCTGGGAAGTGACGGATTTCAAATGCACCCTCGTCGGCGGTCAGCACCACACGATCCACACGCACCCGCTGGACTTCTTCGTCTGCACGCCGATGGCCTTCATGAACGGCATGGCGTCCCTCGGCTCAACGATTCTGGAACCCCTTCTCGACCTGCGTATCTCCGCACCGGCGGGGATCGCCGGCAAAATCATCACGGAAATCGTCCGCATGGGCGGCGAATACGAAACGCCCCTGACATTCGGCGATGTCGCGGTGCTGGAAGCGATCGTCCCGGCGGCGAACTATCTGGATTTCCCGTCCAAACTGGCGTCGATGTCCTCCGGCAAGGCAGTCTGTTCGTCCACCTTCCGCGGATACCGCGAATGCACGGACGGTCTGGAACACGTGAATCCGAGACGGGGTGTGAATCCGCTTGATCGGGCAAAGTGGATTCTGTGGGCGAGAGGTGCAATTACGACGAGTTTGAATGATTAATTCTTCAACAAAACCTTGCATTTTCCCCACACAATGTGGTATAATAATACATTATAAAATCTTCCAATCACAAAAAGGAATACAGCTATGGAAAAACTCACATCCATCCGGCAGCTTTACCGTGAGCGCGACTCCATCGACCATGATTCCGTCAAGATCGGCGGCTGGGTCAGAAGTATCCGCGACTCCAAGACCTTCGGCTTCATTATGGTTTCCGACGGTACGTTCTTCGAACCCGTTCAGATCGTTTATGACAACAATCTCGAAAATTTCGCGGAAATCTGCAAATATAACGTCGGCAGCGCCATCATTGTAGAAGGCAAGATCATCGAAACTCCCGATGCAAAGCAGCCCTTCGAAATCCACGCGACCGCCATCGAACTCGAAGGCGCGTCCACGTCCGATTACCCGCTCCAGAAGAAGCGTCACACCATCGAATATCTCCGCACCATCTCCCATCTCCGTCCGAGAACCAACCTGTTCCAGGCGGTCTTCCGCGTCCGTTCCCTTGCGGCGTTTGCGATCCACAAGTTCTTCCAGGAACGCGGCTTCGTTTACGTGCATACTCCGCTCATCACCGGCAGTGACTGCGAAGGTGCCGGCGAAATGTTCCGCGTAACCACTCTTGATCTCGACAACGTACCGAAGACGGAAGACGGTGACATCGACTTTACCCAGGACTTCTTCGGCAAGAGCGCAAACCTCACCGTTTCCGGCCAGCTCAACGGCGAAACCTACGCAATGGCGTTCAAGAACATCTACACCTTCGGTCCCACCTTCCGTGCGGAAAACTCCAACACCACCCGTCATGCGGCGGAATTCTGGATGATCGAACCCGAAATCGCTTTCGCCGATCTCGCGGACGACATGGAACTTGCCGAAGACATGATCAAGTATATCATCAATTACGTCCTCGAAAACGCTCCCGAAGAAATGGCGTTCTTCAACCAGTTCGTCGACAAGGGTCTCCTTGACCGCCTGAACCACGTTGTTTCCAGCGAATTCGGTCACGTGACCTATACCGAAGCCGTTGAACTCCTTGAAAAGAACAACGACAAGTTCGATTACAAGGTTTACTGGGGCTGCGACCTCCAGACCGAACACGAACGCTACCTCACCGAAGAAATCTTCAAGCGTCCCGTTTTCGTTACCGACTACCCGAAGGAAATCAAGGCGTTCTACATGAAGCTCAATCCCGACGGAAAGACCGTTGCCGCAATGGACTGCCTCGTTCCCGGCATCGGCGAAATCATCGGCGGCAGCCAGCGTGAAGACGATTACGACGTTCTCCGCGCACGTATGGCGGAACTCGGTCTCGACGAAGCTTCCTACGACTTCTACCTTGACCTCCGTAAGTATGGTACTGCACGCCATGCAGGCTTCGGTCTCGGCTTCGAACGCTGTGTCATGTACCTCACCGGTGTCTCCAACATCCGTGACGTCATCCCGTTCCCGCGTACTGTCGGCAACTGCGAACTGTAATCCGCAATGCTGTACCTTTTACAGTATCTCGCCATCATCGCGGCGTTCGCGCTCCCGTTCCTCATCGGCGGAATCGTGCGCTTTTCGAAATCGGGAGAACGCCGGAAAATGACCTTCTGCATCGCGTTCCTCGCGGTTTCCGTCGTTATCCTCGCCGCATCGCTGGCAATCGCTTTCGGTGCAGGCAGTCTATAGAAATTATGTTCTGTGGGGAAAACTTTTTTCGAGAAAAAGTTTTCCCCCGACTTATTTTTCAAGTCGGAGCCATACACCTTTTCAAAAAGCTTCCATATGAACAAGAACAAGGAGGAGTTTTATGACCGGGCGTACTTTACATATATGGAAAGAAGACATTCTGCAAAACTATCAGATCCGCAAAACGGCGGCACAGAAAACCGCGTTCATCGAACATCTCACGGAAATTTACGGTGACCGGATGCACGTCGAAGAATCCGGGAAACTGCTGAAAAATCGGAACATTGTCATCGGGAACCCCGATACCGCCTCCGTCGTGTTCGGCGCGCACTACGATACCTGCGCCCGACTTCCCTTCCCGAACTTCATCACGCCGAAAAATCTCGTGATCTTTCTCCTGTATCAGATCTTCGTCGCACTGGTGATGGTCGCTCCCGTCCTCCTCCTGTCCACGCTCGCCGCGTCGCTCACCGTTGCGCTGGACATGCCGGATTTTCCCGCCATTCTTTTGACCGAACTGGCGCTGCTCCTCCCCATGGCCGCCGTCCTCCTGCTGATGACAGCGGGACCCGCAAATCCGCACACCGCAAACGACAACACCTCCGGCGTCGTGACCGTTCTGGCGCTTGCCGAACGTCTCGCCGACCGCGATGACCTCTGTTTCGTCCTGTTCGACAACGAGGAAAGCGGACTGCTCGGTTCGATGGAGTTCGCAAAAAAGCACAGAAACGTCCGCGATCACACCCTCGTCGTCAATTTCGACTGCGTGTCCGACGGGGACTGGCTGCTGCTTCTCGCCTCCAGGCCCGCCCGCCGGAAAGTTTCGTATGAACAGTTCTGCGATCACGTCCGCAAAATCTGCGCATCCACGGAAAAACTCCCGCTGTTCGCGGCCTCTTCCAATGCGATCTACCCCTCCGACCAGATGAATTTCAAAAAATACATCGCCGTGGCTGCGCTCAAACGAACGAAAACCCCGCTGATCGGCTATTACATGGATCGGATTCATACCCCGAAAGACACCGTGTTCGACGCCCGGAACATCGAAGTGCTGACCGACCTGTTCGCGGAAATCGACCGTTTTGATCTGTGAACCATACATCAAAGACGTCTTCTCACCGGAGGACGTCTTTTTTTCTGAAAAACGTATATTTTTCCACAGAATCCCCCTGCAGTCTTGACAGAATCCGGCAAATGATGTAAAATTATATTTTAGACAAACGTGGGTACTCCACAAAAAAACAGCAGGACAATCTTATCATGATACATTTTCTCAAAAATCCCCGGCGCATGTTCGCGCTCTTTCTGGCGCTTCTGATGCTCGCCGGATGCAACAGCAATACCGAACCCGATCCCGCACCGGTTCCGGCAACTCCCACCGTGTCCGAAATCCAGCCGGAACCGGAGACCGAAGCTCCCAAACCGGAAACGGAGGAGGAAACTGAGGAGGAAACCGAGCCGGAAGCGGAAGAAGAACCGGAAGCCGAAATCGCGGACGAAACCGAACCGGAACCCGAAACCGAAGTTCCCGAACCGGAACCTGAGCCGGAACCCGAAGTCCCCACGCTCCCTTCCTCGGAAGAACTCCTGACCGAAGCGGATTCCGATATTTCGGGATATTCGAACGATCCCGACACGGAAGCGGATCTTCAGCAGACTCCCGCAGAACCTGAACCGGAAGCCGAAGAACCGGCGGAACCCGCACGCATCTTCAACTACCTCAACGGCAAAACCACCACGGAAGAAGAACGCGATCAGCGTCCCGTGGCGATCATGCTGAACAACCTCAGGAAGAGCCTCCCGCAGGAAGGTCTGTGCAGCGGCGATATCTATTACGAATGTGCGGCGGAAGGCGGCATCACCCGTCTGATGATGCTCGTCTCGGACTATGAGAACCTCGGAACGGTCGGCTCCGTCCGCTCGTCCCGTGACTATTTTGTGGATTTCCTCGCCAATCACGACGCGCTCTATGTCCACGCAGGCGGCAGTGAACAGGCATACGCGAAGATCAGCTGGCGCGGCATCGAAAACATGGACGGCGTGAATATGTATTTTCCGAACACGTTCTGGCGCGACACATGGCGCATGAACAACATCGGCTACGAACACAGCATGATGACCTCCGGCGAAGGCATCGTCGCCGGGATCAAGCAGAAGGGCTACCGGACGGAACTTGACGAAAATCAGGTCCCGATGTTCAACTTCTACGATGAAGAAACGGACAATCAGCTCATCGGCAGTCCCGCGCCGCACGTCCATATGATTTCGACCAGCCTGCAGACCGTCGACTTCGTATACAATGAAGAAACCGACGAATACCTGCGCTACCAGTACAACGGCCTCCCGCACAAGGACGGCACGACCGGCGAACAGCTCTCCCTCAAAAACGTGATCATCCTCTTCACGGATATCTCGCTCATCCCGGGCGACGCAGCGGGCAGACTTTCCGTCGGCACCGTCGGCAGCGGACAGGGCTACTACATCACCAACGGCAAGCGCAAGGTTATCAACTGGTCGCGCGAAACCAAAACTTCTACCGTTCACCTCGAATACAAAAACGGGGACGAACTCATCCTCAACAGCGGCAAAACTTTCATCTGCGTCGTCGACGACAGCGTCGCGGGGAAGATCGATTTTGAATATAACTGGTGATTTCGCGGGGAAAAACTTTTTTGAAAAAAAGTTTTTCCCCACACCCCTTTTCAAAAAACTTTAATCTGTGAAAAGAAATTAAAAAAAGTTTCAAAAAGGGGTTGACAAAGCCGAGTGGTTCTGATATAATATAAAATGTTGAGCGGCAAGCCCGCGGACGAAAGTACGCAGTGGAACCGCCAATGCTAATATGGCTCAGTTGGTAGAGCACATCCTTGGTAAGGATGAGGT
>JBGVOJ010000561.1:0-2946 GCA_045126415.1 Eubacteriales bacterium
GTGTTCGTCCCTGACATCATAAGAAATATTCACTGCCACCGACGCAGATGCACCGAAAAATGCAAGGTGTGACATCAGCAGTGTCGGACAGGTCCGTGAACAATACACCATGTATGTCACGGTGACATTCCCGAGTTTTGCCGTGGTCGTGAACTCGCCGTTTTTGAAATCATAGGCCTGCGAGAGAATCTCCGGTTCCGCAGGGATTCCGTCCACTTCGAAGGAAATCTGCGGAGCCGGCAGGATTGCCAGAGCTTCCACGTGCATTTTTTCACGCAGAGTGGTGAATCCTGCCATCATTCCGATGACGCGTACGAAGGGATTCTTCCCGAAACGAAAGCCGATCACGCCATTGGAAACATAAGCGTCGGGAGCGTATCTGCCCCAGTATGTTACGATATGGTTTTTCATTTCCTGCCTCCTGATCTTCGTGGATATATATCTATGTTATAATAATAGATGATTTTATGCGAAACAACCGACTGGGATCTGCGGTTTTCGGATTGAAAATCATACGATATTCTTCAAAAAACTTCTTAGGGCACGAAGAACAGCCGTTCGAACCAGATCGCGTCCGCTTTGTCCGGACTGCCGCCGTATGCTGCGCCGCTGAACTTGATCCTTGCCCAAATCGATACCTTCTCCGTTCCCAGAACCTGCGCAAATCCGCTGATGTGCGGAACAAAACCGCCCCGGGTCAGGTACAGCATGGAATTCGATTCCTCGGACAGGTCGTCCACATCAAACAGATGATACAGCGCGTATTCGTCCGGTGTGACATCCTCAAATGTGAAAATGCGCGTCCGGCGTTCACCGTTGTGGCGCAGCGTCATCGTAAAGTGCGGACCGTCTTCGCCCGTGTGCTTCATAATGCTGTCGTCCCGGATATAGTCGGGCGCACGGTCCAGCTGAATCCGGCACGAGAACCCGTTTCCAGCTTCCGGATCGCGGTCGTATACCATCCCGTATCCGGCCGGTTCCTGGGTGGCATAGTCGCCGAGCGGTACCTGTAAAGTATTCGTCCCGGCAAATTCGGCAGGGAGTGCCGCCGGAACGTATTTTGTCTGCCAGTTCAGGAGCGGCGTATTCCCTTCCCAGTGCGGAATTCCCGCACCCGGATGTTCCTTCCGGTAATCTTCGGCCTGCGCCTGCGTCTGTGCCACGGTGAGGGCATACCGGATTGCGGCGGTTTCCCGTGCGACAGGAAACGTCGTACCGCGCTGCTCTGCCATGTAGAGAAGCGTATCGTACCGGTTCAGAATGGACACGTCAAGACAGGCACGCGCCTGACGCACGCGGCGGGTCCGTACTTCGTCATACTGAACAGCAAGTTCGGCTTCATCAAACAGACAGCATCCTTCGAGATAAACCTCATACGGAATATGGTCGGCTTTGGAGAAGTTTTCCACACACTTCATCCGCAGCATGGATTTTTCAGTAACCGATTCCTCCAGCTCCAGCCATTCCGTCAGTGCAGGAGCCGCCGCACCGTAATAACCGTTCATGTAATCGGCGATCAGTATGCGGTCGTCGAGGGTGGAATCCTCCATCAGATGAGAGAGAAGCCAGTTTTTGAGTCCCCGGAAGTCGGACAGGAGGGGTTCCTCATGTTCCACGAAATGTCCGACAACGCCGTGTTCCTTATATATCCGGAAATTTTCCGCCAGACGGAAGGTGTTCGGCACAATGGTGGAAAGGCGGACGTTGATGTTGTAGTCCCAGATGCACAGCGGATTTCCGCCCTTTCTGCAGAGATCAGCCCATCCCTTCAGCACTTCCAGTGCGTGTGTATTGTTCGGATGGGACAGACTGTGCAGAATGTCGATATCCAGATCCGCCAGCCGGATAATGACGTTCTTTTCCGGAACGGTATCGTCCTTCGGAAGCTCCATGTACGTCCAGTAGGCAAGCGTTTCCACCAGAATGTCCGGATACACCTTCGCGGCGGCACGTGCCATCCGGTTGACAAAGCGAAGAACATTGACGGTACCGCCGGATTTTTCAAGCCGCTCACGGCAGAGCGGACATTCGCAGTCAAACGGGGTATCGTTCATGGAAATATGGAATGGTGAGACCGGCTTTCCCCGCGGCTGTCGTAATCGGCATAGATACGGGCGATATGAAATGCCTTTTCAAACGCCTGCAGGAACTCCTCGTTGTTCAGACAATACTGTCCATAGGAAATGCGTCTGCCGAGTTTTTTGCTCCACGCAAACCAGTCGGGATACTGTTCAAACAATCCGTCCTGCGGAAAAATCCGATCAACGGTATGACAGTTGCCGCGCGGAGATGCCGTAAGACAACCGCCCCATGCATCGGGGATGCTGCTGTTGTTGACACGGCGGCGGACACAGAAGCGTATATCGTCGCCGATGTACGAACAGGTGATGGGATAGCGCATTTCCATCTCCGGTTCCCCCGCGAGGTCAAGGGTCGGATCGATCGAAAAACCGGCGATTGCGGGAACAAATTCTTCCAGCGCGTTCCAGAAGCGGACGCCGATCACGTCTTCCAGATAATGTTCGACAGCATACAGAATCCCGCGGTCGGTGTTTTTCTTTCCTCCGGTCAGAACAAGCGAACCGTCCGCCGCACGGATGACCCAAGCTTCCGCACCGTTCAGAGAATTGCATCCGCCGTGTGCAGCGATCCTGTGCAACGCGGCAAAGCGGGTCTGGCGAAATGACAGGCCCGCAACAATTTTATTATATCACAAATCCTCCGATGCTGTAAAGGCTTATTGGTCAAAAGTTGAAATTTCTGCGTACTGCACAGAAATTTCCTGTGAATTTCCGACAAATTACCGATTGCATTTATGAAAATCCTGTGCTATAATGTAATTACAAAAGAAAGAGAGGAACACTCCGATGTACGAATAAAGTACAGGACTTACATAAGCAAAAACAAAGTCCGGTGAACCGAAAAGCGTCCCCTGTAATAACATCG
>JBGVOJ010000562.1:0-3933 GCA_045126415.1 Eubacteriales bacterium
ATGCCGCCGATGGCTTTGTAGCGTTCCTCCGGTTTACAGTTCGGATTGGTATCGTAAAACGGCGCGAAATTGTGGCAGCAGGTATCCATTTTCACAATATTGTTTTCACGGATTCCGGCATAGTCGATTTCGTTTACGGAAGCGGGAGTGAAATGAAGCCCGTCTCCGATAGGGCTGACGGAAAGGCAGGAGGTCTGCATCACGCTGGTGTCGTCCTGTCCTTTCAGATCGGGAAAGCCGCGGTAATAGAGCCTGATGCTTTCCTCATCCTGAAAAACCGTCATGCCGAGGCTGCCCGGTCCCTCCCATACTTTGTCAAAACCGAGAATCTTCCCGCGGTTCTGCGGCGTGTTCCCGCGGAAGCAGATGCCGTTCATGGCTTCGATCAGGTAATCGTCCACAAAGGGTTCCACACGTTTTCCGAATGGAAGTACGATCATATAAAATTCCTCCCTGAAACTGATTTTGTATAGTTTGAAGCGTTTCCTTCGTATTTCAGCCTTATTATAGCATAAATGCGCAGTTTTTGAAAGTTAATACTCACAAAAATCGTACAAAATCCGCAAAAATTTCACCGGAACCCTTGTCAAAGCACCCAAAGATAAGGTATAATGGAAACAACAAAATTTCCCTGTAACAAAAAAGGAGATCGTTATGGAAAAGTATCTGATTAATCCGAATCAGAAAATCAGCAGAATCGACAAGAATATCTACGGACATTTCAGCGAACATCTCGGACGCTGTATTTATGAAGGTTTCTTTGTCGGCGAAGATTCCCCCATTCCCAACGTGAACGGGATGCGGAAAGACGTTGTGGATGCGCTCAAAGAGATGGGTATTCCCGTTCTCCGCTGGCCGGGCGGCTGCTTTGCCGACGAATATCACTGGAAGGACGGCATCGGTCCGAAGGAAACCCGCAAGAAGATGATCAACACCCACTGGGGCGGCGTTGTGGAAGACAACTCCTTCGGTACGCACGAATTCTTTGAACTCTGCCGTCAGCTCGGATGCGACGCCTACATCACCGGCAATGTCGGTTCCGGCTCCGTGCAGGAAATGAGCGAATGGGTCGAATACATGACCTTCGACGGCGTTTCCCCGATGGCGGAACTGCGCAAGCAGAACGGCAGCGAAAAGCCGTGGAGACTGAAGTTCTTCGGCGTGGGCAACGAAAACTGGGGCTGCGGCGGCAATATGACGCCCGAATATTACGCCGACGAATACAGAAGATACGCAACCTACGTCCGCAACTACGACTGGAAAAACCGTATCTCCAAGATCGCCTGCGGCGCCAATGCGTTCGACTACAACTGGACCGATGTGCTCATGAAGAAAGCCGGACATCACATGGACGGTCTGTCCGTTCATTATTATACCGTTACGGGCGACTGGGGCAAGAAGGGCAAGGCTCTCGAATTCACGGACGCAGAATACTACACCACCATCGAAAAGGCATACAAGATTGAAGAACTCGTCCGCCGTCACGGGGACGTCATGAACCGCTACGACCCCGACAAGCGCGTCGGCATGATCGTGGACGAATGGGGCATCTGGCACGATGTGGAAGAAGGTACCAATCCCGGATTCCTGTATCAGCAGAACACCCTGCGTGACGCGATGGTAGCGGGACTTTCCCTCAACATCTTCAACAAGCACAGTGACCGTGTGAAGATGGCAAATATCGCGCAGACCATCAATGTGCTTCAGTCCGTGGCTCTGACCGACGGCGAAGACATGATTCTCACACCTACCTATTACGTCTTCAAGATGTACAAGGATCATCAGGAAAACACTCTGCTCGGTTCCTATCTCACAACACCTTTCCTCGATGACCGCAGCAAGACGCCTCAGCTCATCGAAAGTGCATCCGTGAAGGAAGACGGTACGATCATCGCAACAATCGTCAACACGTCCCTCTCCGACAATGCGGAAATTGCCTGCCAGATCGCCGACTTCAAGGTATCGGAGATCAACGCAGAGATCCTCACCGGCGAAGTGCATGCACACAACAGCTTCGACAACAAGAACGCGGTATCCACCAGCGCGTTTGACGGTTTCGAAACCACTGCCGACGGTTTCAAGACGGTTCTCCCGCCCTGCTCCGTTGTCAAGTTTGTGATCCGCTGACATGAAGGAGTGCAAACGCTGTCTCCTTCGTGAATCGGCGGAAAACGATACGTTCGAAAGTATCCGGATACGGATTGACAAACTACGGCCGGACGAAAAGGCCGACGAGGAACTGTATCAGCGGAGGCTGGATTTCTGCAAATCCTGCGATCACCTGATTTCGGGAATCTGCATGAAATGCGGCTGCTACGTAGAGTTCCGGGCAGCGTTCCGGCAGATGAAATGCCCCAATGCTTCCGACCGGAAGTGGTAGTACCTGCGCAAACGAAAGAAAAACATCAAGTATTTTATTTTATTTCATTTTACGGAAGTTATTTTATGGAAATTCTTCGTATCGGGAAGAGGCGTGAGGTCTTCTGGGACGATTATCTGATTGATCCCGAGCGGACAACAGCCTGCCCACGCCTTCTCACTCCCACGGAAAAGGAATGTGTTTTTGTCTTCGACCGCGAAGAGGAAATTTACGCGGTCAGTTACCCCAACATCGTCCACGACGGGACCGGCTACAAAATGTATTATATTTCGTTCGATCCGTCTGCTCACGGCACCAAGAAGTTCCGGATGCGGGTGATCGAAAGTACGGACGGTCTGCACTGGACAAGACCTCATCTGAATCTTTTTCCTTCGGACACACCCGGAGAGAACAATATCGTCATCGACTCTACGGATGACAGTTCCCTCTGCGTTTTCTATGACACAAATCCCGCCTGCCCGCCGGAAGCAAAATACAAGGCCCTGTCGCTGATCTATCTGGATCGCGCGGCGGACCGCCGTTCGCTCTGGTGCTGGACATCGCCCGACGGCTACCGCTTCACCAAAGGGTACATGCTGACGGATGAAGGACGGTTTGACACCCTCAACGCGACGTTCTGGCAGGATGGAAAATATTACAGCTATGTCCGCAATCTTCACGGCGACGGTGCGGGGGGAATCGTCCGGGACGTCCGGGTCATGGAGTCGGAAGATTTCGTTCACTGGACAACGCCGGTGCCGCTGACGTACGACGACGGTCTGGATTTCCAGATGTACACCAACAACGTGATGCCCTATCCCAACGCATCGCACATCCGAATCGGGATGCCGTCCCGCTATGTGGAACGGCAGCAGTGGACGAAAAATGACGACCAGTTCGGCAGTGTTGCGATCAAAAAGCGCGCGGCAGAAACCGTGGAACCGCGCTGTGCGCTGGCAGTGACGGATCTGGTGTTCATGTGCAGCCATGACGGACGGCATTTCCACCGGTATCCGCAGGCGTATCTGACGCCGGGACAGGAAACCTCCGGCAACTGGATCTACGGGGACTGCTTCGCTTCGTGGCCGCTGACGGAAACGGGAGATACCTATTCCTTTTATATGACCCGTGACGGAATGTCGGATTCTCCGAAGCATCTGTACCGGTACGAGCTGCGGAAGGACGGATTTGCCTGCCGGATAGCGGAAGGAGACGAAAAAGATCTGGTGACCAAGCCCATCATTTTCGATGGAAGCGTTCTGCACCTGAACATGGCTACTTCCGCGTTTGGATACATCTATGTGTCCGTCCTGGACGCGGACGGAAATCCGCTCTCCGGAGAAAGTGTGGAAATTTACGGGGATTCCACCGACCGTGCAGTATATTTCGCGGACGGCAGCGATTTTTCCGCCTACGCAGGAAAACCGATCCGGCTGCGCTTCCGTATGAGGGACGCAAAACTGTATTCGATGATTTTTGGAGAATAAAAGAACAAAAAATGTGGGGAAAAACTTTTTGGAAAAAGTTTTTCCCCACACCCCTTTTCAAAAACTTTAAAACTGATGAACTGAAAA
>JBGVOJ010000563.1:0-8094 GCA_045126415.1 Eubacteriales bacterium
AAAAAATTTTTTAAAATATTTTTTACCCCCCACAAATCTATTCAATTTATACTCCCTCAATGCACATATACGCGATGGTTTCGCGGTTCCACGTGTACGTGATATGCAGTTTGCCGTCCACTGCGCGGATCGCCGGATAGGAGAAGCCGTGCGGGAGATTTTCCGTGATGATGTGCGTGAAGTGCTCCCACGTTTCGCCGCTGTCGTCTGATACGGCGAGGGACAGGGGCGTGCGTTCCGCCCAGTTGCCGCAGACGGGATTGTATGCGAGGAAGAGACGTCCGTCGTCCGCCTGCGCGAGGTCGATACCGCTGTTGTTGTTCGGGAGGGCGGTCGCGTACGCCGTGCACCATGTCCGTCCGAGATCGGTCGAATCGGTGCGGAAAATATAGCCTTCGGACGAGCGCAGGAGCGCGTGAACGCCGTTTTTATCTTCCCAGAGGGTCGGCTGAATGACGCCGCGGCGGAAAACGCAGTCTCCCGGAATAAGAATGTCTTCCGAGCGTTCCCACGTTTTTCCGTTGTCGGGCGAACGGTCGAAGAAGCAGCGCCAGTCGTCAAGCTCCGTGGAACCGGGGGCTAAAATCGTACCGTCCGAGAGGGTGATGCACTTGTTGCGGACGGGACCTCTGCCGCCGATGTTGCCGGGGAACATTTCCACAGGATCGCTCCACGTCCGGCAGCCGTCGGTGGATATGCAGTAATACGTCTGCCACGTCGGGATGCGCTTGCCGACCTTGTAGTACAGGATGACCGTGCCGTCGTCCAGCGGAAGAAGGACGGGATTCCAGTGCGGGATACCGTCGTCGGGCGTGATGGGCGTGGGTTCACTCCAGTTTGCGACGATGCCGGGTTCGCGCATACTGCCGAAGATACGCACGTCGTCGTGACCCTCTCCGGTGCCGCAGAAGTAGACGACGTAAATGCCGCCGTCGGGGAGGACGATAAAGCTGCTGGCGTGGCAGGAACGGCCTGCCTTCAGCGGAAGAACGAATTCGTTGGCGAGAATCTGCATGGGGATGCCTCCTTTATGTAGGGTTAATATTGTATACAGGATGAAAACAGTTCGTTGCAGAACGAGGAAGACGTGAAGAGGTATTCGTTGAAGATCCAGTCGCCCTCGTAAATCTCTTTGCCGGACGCTTTGAATTCCACCGGCTTGTGCTTTTCGAACAGATAGCTCGGACGCATGACCGTGTCGTTCACGACCATTTTTGTCTCCGCGCGCTTGATATACAGCGGGACGGGACAGACCATCAGGACGGAGATGATCCGGCCGCTGTCTTCTTCGGAAAGCCCTTCCGTGTAGTCGACGGGACGGAGCTTGCGGATGCCGGTTTCCGGCTCGAACATCATCAGCGGGATACGGGTCGTGTACTTCTGCAGGTGTATGTATTCGTTTTTCCACTGGTATTTGTCCCCGTCGATGAGGTAGAGCGTGTTGCGCTTCCAGAGCGTTCCGAAAAGTTTCACGCAGTAGGTACGGGAACCGTCGTTTTTCCGGACGAAAAAGTCGACTCTGCCCGTGTTGTTCGGAAAGAAAAAGGGCAGGGGATGCGCGGGAATGAGCCGGAACCCGTTCCGTCGGCAGGCGCGGCGGATTTTCAGTTCCGCTTTGATCCGCACGTAAATAAAGCGCAGATACGGCAGCAGGCACAGCACCAGCACGATGCTGCCGAGGGTGATCCAGAATTTCATGGCACAACCCACACTTTCATGATAGAATTTGATGCGTTCATAAGACTGTGTTCAGTATAGCATACAAACGGGCGGATGTCAACAAAAAAATACGGACAGCGGTGTGCTGTCCGTATTTTCAGGGGAGTTCAGTCTTTGATTTTGATCCAGCCGTTTTCGTAGGCGATCATGGCGTCGGATTTTTTCACTTCCGGCTTGGGTTCGCGGAACAGCCGCAGCTTCGGAGATTCGCGGTCGTACCAGATGAAGTCGAAATCGAACCCGTCAAACGTGCAGTCGGGAGTATCGCGCAGATCGTAGCACGCGTAGTAGCCGGATTTGATGTGGTGTTCGATGCAGAACTCGCGGAAGGTGTTATTGGGGAATGCGAGGGCGAGAAGATCGGAAAGACGCTGATATTCTCTGTTTTTCAGGGTTGGGTCGAGCAGATAATAGGTTATGCCGGTATCTTTTTCTGTGATATAATTTTGTAAGGAAATATCTACAGCGAGATATTCGGAAGAGCAGTAAAAAGCGTTGAATATCTGTGCGTTATGCGAATGACCGTATTTTTCCTGTGATTTCTGATGTCTGGGATCGTCGGACGGATATTCGTCCAGTCTGCGAATAATTTCTTCCAGTATGGGTTCCGTCAGCACAATCGGTACATCGTATTCCTGACAATAAGTTACGCCGTAGTCCGGATAATCTCCGCAGTTGATTTTTCCATTGAAATAAGAGGTTGTACAGGAGAAGGAATAGCCCGCAATCCCGCTTATATAGACATTTTCGGCATCATATTCCGACGTAAAAGAAATATTGGCTGTGGAATAACAGCTGTCTACAAAATAAGCACGTCCGGCAACTCCGCCGACAGCGATGTCATCACTTTCTTCTGTGAGTGCAACATTGATTGTGATATTCTCCGTATAACAGCCGATAACATAATCTGCATAACCGGCAATGCCGCCGATATATGCTTTTTTGTTTTTTGCACCGGTGATATTGATACTGCTGTCCATCAGTCCGAGGTTTTTGATAATACCTCCGGTAATACTCCGGTTTTCTGCGGTATACTCATAATCTCCGGTGTGGATTCTCTTGGTGTAGCCGAACAGTCCCGCATAATCATAGGAGCCGTCGATAACTAAACCAGAAATCACGTATCCGTTTCCGTTGAAAATTCCGTAGAATGGCTGAGACGCATAAGGAGATTTTCCCGAGCCGATCGGAACAAATCCACCTTCAAAGACACCGCCTTTCTCATAATCTTCTGCGGTCAGGTCAATATCGTTCATTAAAATGTACTTCCCGTTCAGGTTATACCGTACCGCATCCAAATCCTCCGCCGTGTACACGCCGATGTACCCGTCCGGTACCTCTGTCAGCCGTCCCGCGCTTTCCTCTTTCAGGAACAGCATGTTGATGTACTCCCGCACCGCCGGACTTGCCGCGTACACGACAGCCGACGATACCAGCACCAGCGCACACACCAGTGCCGCCGCAAATCTCTTTTTCATCGGAAACCTCCTTTGCATACTTTTTTTTGTTTTGTTCGTCATTTCTTCCGCTTTTCGCTCGTTTTCCGGAGCGTATTCATGCGGTACATCGGCGGAATATTCCGTTTCCACGTACCCCGACAGGGCTTCGTTCAGCCGCTTGTCAAATTCACTCATCCGACCGTTCCTCCTTTTCCGCAAGTTTTTCTTTCAGCCACGTCCGTGCGCGGCTCAGTCTCGTCCGCACCGTTCCGCCGTATATGCCGAGAATTTCCGCAATCTCCCGGTCGTTCATCCCGTACCGGCACCGCAGCAGAAGCACGTCCCGGTACGACGGCGGCATCCGCCGGATCAGCGAAAGCAGTCCGTCCGCGCCGTCCTCCGCCGTGATGATTGTCTCCGGTGAGTCCGCGAAGTCCGCGTCCTCCGGCAGCTCGTCCATCGGGTACGGTTTTCTGCGGTTTTTGCGGTAAATGTCGATCGCTGTCCGCCGGACATAGATCACCGCCAGCGCACGCATGTCACATTCCGCGAGTCCGTCGAACTTTTCCTCGTTTCGCACGATCCGGTACATCGCGTCCATCACGGCGTCCTCCGCGTCGGCACGGTTCCCGAGAATCTCATACGCCGTACGGTACATCATTCCGTTTGCGCACTCCCAGACGGTGCGGGATGTGGTTGTTCCGTCCATTGTTCTCGCCTCCCTCCTATTAAGTATAACCGACGATCTGCTGAATTTGTTACATCGGAGGAAAAATCTTTTTCGCAGAATTCTTATTTTCCCTTTAAAAATTCCGTTTCACTGACTTTTATCACAAGATAATTTCACCATCCACCCGCATTGTTGTTGACAATAATCTTGAAAAAATCCGCAATTTGTGGTATAATATAATTGATTATCCTGAAGAAGTGAGCGTATCCCCATGACAGAAGTACAACTCCGGACAATGTTCCTTTCCGCGAAGAGAGCATTGTTCGACAAATATTACGAAAACCTCAACGACAAACAGCGTGAAGCCGTGTATACCATTAACGGCCCTCTGCTGATCCTTGCCGGTGCCGGAAGCGGTAAAACCACCGTTCTCGTCAACCGGCTTGCTTATCTTATCCGCTACGGCGACGCGTACAAGTCCGATCTCGTCCCCACCGACGTGAACGAATCCATGCTCGCCGAAATGCAGAATGCCGCAAACCTTCCCAGGGAGGAACTCGGCAATTATCTGACCAGATTTGCCGTGAATCCGCCGCAGCCGTGGCAGGTTATGGCGATCACCTTCACCAACAAGGCAGCACGTGAGATCAAGGCGCGCATCGGCTCCATCTTCGGTGAGGACAGCGCGGAAGCCTCCGAAATCAAGAGCGGTACCTTCCACTCCATCTGTGTGCAGATCCTCCGCAAGTACGGCGACCACATCGGCTACGACCGCAGCTTCACCATCTGCGACACCGACGACAGCAAAAAACAGCTTCAGCTCTGCATGAAGCAGCTCAATATTGACGATAAAGTCCTCCCCGTGAAGACCGTCCAGAACACCATCAGCCGTGCGAAGGACAAACTCATCGGGCCGGAAGAATATGCCGTACAGGCGGGCGCGGACGCCAAGCTCAAGCAGATTGCCGCCGTTTACGAACTGTACGCGAACAAGCTCAAGTCCCAGAACCTCCTTGACTTCGACGACATCATCATGCAGACCGTCCGCCTTCTTACCGAATGCGAGGACGTCCGCCTGATGCTGCAGAACCGCTACAAGTATATCTCCGTCGACGAATATCAGGACACTAACTATGCGCAGCTTGAACTGACCCTGCTCCTGTCCGCGAAGTACCGCAACATCATGGTTGTCGGCGACGATGACCAGAGCATCTACAAGTTCCGCGGCGCCGTTATCGAAAATATCCTCAACTTCGACAAGAATTACGACAACACCGCCGTGATCAAGCTCGAAGAAAACTATCGTTCCACGAAGACCATCCTGAACGCCGCAAACGCCGTCATCGCAAAGAACAGCGGTCGTCTCGGCAAGACCCTCTGGACGGAAGGAAACGAAGGCGACAAGATCGTCATCAAGAATCTCGGCAACCAGAACGACGAAGGCCGCTACATCGCGGAAATGGTGCTGAACGGCGTGAAGGACGGCGCGAAATTCAAGGATTTCGCCGTTCTCTACCGCATGAACTCCCAGTCGAGAAACATCGAGCAGGCGTTCACCAAGAGCAGCATCCCCTACCGTATGCTCGGCGGCACGCGCTTCTTTGACCGTATGGAAGTCAAGGACATCATCGCGTACCTTGCCCTCATCAACAACCCGAACGACGACCTCCGCCTCCGCCGCATCATCAACACGCCTCGCCGCGGCATCGGCGACAAGTCCATCCAGATCGCCGAAGCACTGGCGTACGAGGAAGGATGTCCCATGCTCGAGTTCCTCCGCCGTGCGAAGCGTTACAGCGCAATTTCGCAGGCGACGGCGAACCAGATGGTCGCGTTTGTTTACCTGATCGACAGCTTCCGCGAAGCCGCTGCGCAGATGCCGCCGTCCGAACTCATCGAACTGGTGGTCGAGCAGTCCGGCTACAGCAAGATGCTGCACGACATGACCGACCTCGTGGAACGGGACGACCGTCTGAACAACATCGGCGAACTTGTTTCCGCGGCACGTCAGTACGAAGAAACTGCGGAAGAACCCTCCCTGATCGGCTTCCTCGAAGATGTCGCGCTCGTTTCGGATGTCGACAAGTACGACGAAACCGCCGACGCGGTGGTTCTGATGACGATCCATTCCGCGAAGGGTCTGGAATTCCCGACGGTCTTCCTGCCGGGCATGGAAGAAAACATCTTCCCGAGTTTCCAGACGACCTTCAAGGACGAGGAAATCGAAGAAGAACGCCGTCTGGCGTACGTGGCGATCACCCGTGCAAAGAAGAAGCTGTACATAACGCACGTCCGCGACCGCATGATGAACGGCCGTTCCGGTTCGAACGCGCTGTCCCGGTTTGCGTGTGAAATTCCGCCGGAACTCACGGAACGTGAAGACGAAGCGCCGCAGGATGCGGAACTCCGTCAGCTCCGCCAGCGTCCGGTGAAGCAGAAGCCGGTGAACCATTTTGTCAAGGAAACGTCGAAGCCGTCCCCCGCACTGACTGCACTCAAGACTCCCGCCGCAGCGGCTGCCGCGTCGTCCGCCTTTGAGACCGGAGACCGCGTGAAGCACGTGACCTTCGGCGAAGGTACGATCCTGTCCTCGAAAAAGATGGGCGGCGACACGCTGTACGAAATCGCGTTCGACAAAGTCGGCACGAAGAAGCTCATGGCAACCTACGCAAGACTGACGAAGGTGTGAGCATTTCAGCATCTGAAAGAATAAATTCCCAATAAATATACTTCTATAAAAATACATCTGAAAGGATTATCGTTTTATGAAGAACGACAAGAAACTTGTACAGGACATCACTTCCATGGACGTAGACTTTGCGAAGTGGTACACCGATATCTGCAAAAAGGCTGACCTGATTGACTATTCCAGCGTCAAGGGCTGCATGATCATCCGCCCGTACGGCTACGCGATCTGGGAAAACATCCAGAAGATCCTCGACACCCGCTTCAAGGAACTCGGTCACGAAAACGTATACATGCCGATGTTCATTCCGGAATCCCTTCTCCAGAAGGAAAAGGACCACGTGGAAGGCTTCGCACCGGAAGTTGCATGGGTTACCCACGGCGGTTCCGAAAAGCTGACCGAAAAGCTCTGCGTACGTCCGACCTCCGAAACCCTGTTCTGCGAACACTACGCGAACATCATCCGTTCCTACCGCGACCTGCCGAAGCTCTACAACCAGTGGTGCTCCGTTGTAAGATGGGAAAAGACCACCCGTCCGTTCCTCCGCAGCCGTGAATTCCTGTGGCAGGAAGGTCACACCATGCACGCGACCGCAGAAGAAGCACGTGCGGAAACCGTACAGATGCTGAACGTCTACGCAGACTTCCACATCAACGACCTCGCAATTCCGGTTGTCAAGGGTGCGAAGACCCCGTCCGACAAGTTCGCGGGCGCGGAAGACACCTACTGCATCGAAGCAATGATGCACGACGGTAAGGCACTGCAGGCCGGTACGTCCCACTACTTCGGCGACGGCTTCGCAAGAGCGTTCGACATCCAGTTCACCGACCGTGACAACACCCTCCGTTATCCCTACCAGACTTCCTGGGGCGTAACCACCCGTATGATCGGCGGCATCATCATGACCCACGGCGACGACAACGGTCTCGTTCTGCCTCCGGCAGTTGCACCGATTCAGGTTGTTATTGTTCCGGTTGCAATGCACAAGGACGGCGTTGTGGAAGCGAACAAGGCACTTTACGACCGCCTTGCAGACAAGTTCCGCGTGAAGCTCGACGACACCGACAACAGCCCCGGATGGAAGTTCGCGGAATACGAAATGAAGGGCGTTCCGGTTCGTATCGAAATGGGTCCGCGCGACATCGAAAACGGTCAGTGCGTCATCGTAACCCGCCACAACATGGAAAAGACGGTTGTTTCCATTGAAAATATTGAAGAAACCGTAGCTGCAAAGCTGCAGGAAGTCCGCGACGGCATGTACGAAAAGGCTCTCGCAAACCGCGAAAAGAGAACCTTCGCGTGCACGACCATCGACGAAATCAAGGAATCCCTCGAAAAGAACGGCGAAGGCTTCATCAAGGCAATGTGGTGCGGCGACGAAGAATGCGAAGACAAGGTGAAGGAACTCACCGGTGTCGGCTCCCGCTGCATCCCGTTCGACCAGGAAAACCTCTCCGACGTATGTGTCTGCTGCGGCAAACCCGCAAAGCACATGGTCTACTGGGGCATTGCGTATTAATTGAATGGGGTTTCGGGGGGGGGGGGGGGGGGGGGGGGGGGGGGGGGGGGGGGGGGGGGGG
>JBGVOJ010000564.1:0-3847 GCA_045126415.1 Eubacteriales bacterium
ATATTTTCTACAAATACATTGTAGAATATTTGTGAAAATAGATCATCCCGTTCCGAGCGGATTAAAATATTGAAAAACTCCCGGTAAACGAGAGTTTTTTGATATTGTTCCGTTTTCCTCCGGTATTGTGAGACGTTTCACCCGCCGATACAGTTCCGCAAAACGGGAATTTTACTGCGGATTCGGTGTGATTTCTTCGTGCAGCTGGGCATCGAGCCGTGCCTGCAGGTCTGCATACCGGGGATCATCTCCGACGTATTCGCGAATCTTGTCGAAGCACTGGAGGTCGTATACGGAACTTGCGATGTAATTATACCGCAGAGCGTCTCCCCTTCTGCCATGGTAAAACATGAGTTCGTAATTCCGTTTTCCTTTATATTCGCTGTAACCGCAGGCGGCGTTCATGATGAGTGTGGGCAGAACGGAGGGCGTACCGGTCAGAGGGACATACCGGACTTTCCCCTCGGGCATGAGTTTTTCGCGAAGCTCAATCGCGTCGGTCAGGAGTGCAAACACACGCTCCGTATCGCCGTTTTTCGCGGCATGTTCCGCAAGGACGTACGCCATATACAGGCGAAGATCCCCCCACAGATCGACCGACCCGTCCCCGGTGACGGGATGCTTCGGGTCGGGTGTGATGCCGTTCATCAGATGGAGAAAGGCGAGATTTTTCTCCGCCGTCGCCGGGTCACGGCTCAGGAATACCTGCCGCAGGGCGGTATAACGGCGGAACTCATCTGTTTTTTCTGCTTTTTCCTGTTCTCCGCGCGAATGATATCGTGCGGACAGCATCCGTTCGACGGTGAATTCCTTGTGTTCTCCGTCCGTGCAGTACCGTTTCAGAAAATCGCCGAGCTTCGTTTCGTCCTCGATCACGGACATCGCCCAGACCGCGTTCCAGCGGCTGCTTAAATCTGTTCGGAACTGCAGATATACCTCAAAAAGTTCCCGCGTTTCTGCAAGGACTTCCGGCGGTGCGTCCGCTTCGTAACAACGGAGGATGTTCCAAACCCGCGGCAGATCGGTACATTCCGCGTACTGCCGGAGGTCGCGCCGCAGTTCCCGCAGGACTTCACAGGCGGTTTCCGGATCGCGTTCCCGTACGGCGGTGTGCAGACGGTCGTCGATCAGCATGCAGAGATGAGAACACTTGCTGTCACGGTCGCGGTCGAGCAAATGGTCGACGGTGATATCAAAGACATCCGCAATCGCGGGCAGAAATTCGATATCGGGGTAAGACCCGCCGTTTTCCCAGCGGCTGACGGTCTGGAAGGTGACGCCGAGTTTCGCGGCAAGCTCGTCCTGTGTCATGTCACGCGAACGGCGGAGGGTACGGATGTTATTGCCGATGTTCAGTTTCATAATCGTTCCCTTTCTGTATGATAAAATGTCCTGCGCAGGAGTGTTTACCGGTTGACTATAGTATAGCAGATGTCCGGCGGATTTTCAATAACGCATCAAAAGAGAAAAACTCGCGCTCTTCACGAGTTTTCCGGAGGTTATTTATCGTCGGGTGAAATGATGAGTGCGGCAAGGCGTTCACGAAGTTCTGCGTAGCGGGGATCGTCGCCGATGCGGTATGTGTAAACGTTGTCCCAGAATTCAAGTTCGGTCTGCGGGTTGATGTGACAGCCATAAAGTGTCGGTTCATCATACCTCAGTACTACCTCACAGATGGTTTTTCCATCCGGCATCGGCGCGCGGCTGAGCATTGCTTTCACCCGTAATGTCGGCAGAATGGAGGAACTGCTTGCCAGTTCAAACATGGGAGAATCGCTTTTCGCTGCCGTTTCTGCCATATTCATAAGAGTTTCGTGCATGGAGATGATATCTTCAAGAACCACGAGAGCGGTTTCCCGATCTCCTTGCTTCAGACAATCGCCTGCCAGGACGTGCCCCATCCACCGGCGGGACCAGAACCACAGATCGACGGTACCGTCTCCGCTGATAGGATGAGCCGGATCGGGTGTAATTCCGTGCAGGTCATGAAGTAAGGCGATATTCTGTTCATTCATGATTTTATCATGAGTATCAAACAGCCGGTTCAGTGTACTGTAGCGCCAGAGTTCCCGCGCTTTTTCTTCTTTTTCCGTGTCTTCGCGGGAACGATAGCGTTCCACAAGCAAATTCTCCGGCGAGGTATCGTAATCCGATGCGTGAGCCGCCAGAAAGCTCAGGAGCTGATCCTCGTCCTCGATGGCTGCCATGGTACGGACTGCCCAATACTGCAGGAAAGCTTCGGGGAAAAACACCTGATATTCCGCGAAAAAGAGACGGGCTTCTTCGAGTATCTCCGGTGTGGCTTCCGCGCCATACCAGCGAAGCGCGTTCCAGATTCCCCGGAAATCCTGTCCGAATCCCCGGTACTGCCGCAGATCCCGGCGGACTTCCCGCAGAAGGGCGACAACGGTATCGTTTTCACGGTTCCGGACGGCATTTTTGATCCGTTTTATGAGATCCTTCAGTTGTTTTTCACGTTCTTCTCCATTGCTTCCGAGAAGGTGATCGACCGTCACGCCGAACACTCCGGCAATCGCGGGAAGAAGCTCCATATCCGGATACGTTCCGCCGTTTTCCCAGCGGCTGACCGTCTGGAATGCGACACCGAGTTTTACGGCAAGTTCGTCCTGTGTCATATCGGCGGCACGGCGGAGGGTACGGATGTTCTGTCCGATGTTCAGTTTCATGATACTTTCCTTTCTGTCTGATGAAATGTCCTGCGCAGAATTGTTTACCGGTTGATTACAGTATAGCAGGTATCCGATGAAATATCAATAACGCCATCGGAGAGAAAAACTCCCGGACTTGATGAGTTTTTGGATTCTGCAGTGCTGCTTATCTTTTGAGAAGCTCTGATCCTCATTCTGCAGCCGGACACCTTGTCCGACTGCAGGATTCGTCGGTTCAACATTCGCCTCTTGACAAACATCCCTGCCGAAGGTACAATAATACTACATCCATTCGGTAAGGAGAACTCCCATGACATACCAGATTATTATTACCGACGACAATCCTGCAGACATCCGTTGTCTCCGTGTACTTACGGAAGAATGGGCAGAACTTCGGAAAATTACCTGCGGAATCGTTTCATACAGTTCCGCAGAAGAATTTCTGTTTCACTGCGGTGAAACCTGTACCTGTGATCTTCTCTTTCTCGACATCGAAATGCCGGGAATCGACGGTGTCTCTCTCGCAAAAACCGTCCGGAAATCCAACAAAAACGTGAACATCGTGTTCATCACCGGGTATTCCGACTACATTTCCGAAGGATATGAAGTCTCTGCTCTGCACTATCTTATGAAACCCGTAAACAAAGACAAGCTGTTCTGTACACTGGATCGGGCTTATGAGCGTTCCGTACGGAATATGCAGTACCTGACACTGAAACTGCCGGACACGATTGTGCGGGTTCCATTCGGTGATATCCGGTATCTGGAGGTACGGCAGAATTATGTGACGGTCTATGCCGACAAAGAGTATACCGTAAAACAGACTTTGGGAGAATTCGAAAAACAGCTTGCGCCGGATGACAGCTTTTTCCGGGTGGGACGTTCGTATATAGTGAATCTGCGGTGTATCCGGCAGGTCACGAAAAAAGAGATTTTTCTGCTGGACAGTACGGTAATCCCTCTGCCGCGGGGGATGTATGAGCCGCTGAACCGGGAAATTATCCGGAGACTGTGAGGAATATATGGGGCTTTTCAGTAAGATGATCGACAGACGTATCGCCGCGTATCAGCGGGATCTGATTGAAACCCACTACCGTGAAGTGGACAATATGTACCGGCAGATGAGGGGATGGCGGCATGATTACCGGAATCACATTCAGGTGATGAAGGCATATGCG
>JBGVOJ010000565.1:0-3622 GCA_045126415.1 Eubacteriales bacterium
CCGCACAGCCGATGGTGATGACGAAGGGGATTACGGACTTGCCGGACAGGCCGACTCTCTTGAAAATCGGATCCAGCACAACGGCAACACGGGACATATAACCGCAGTCTTCCAGCAGCGCGAGGAAGAAATACATAACCATGACGAGCGGGAGGAAGCCGATAACCGCAATCGCACCGCCGATCATGCCGTCCACAAGGAGCGCGGAAAGCAGCGGGGACGCGCCTTCAAACAGACCGCCGACCCATGCCTGGAAGGTTTCCATCCACATAACAAGGGTATCCGCGATCAGCGGACCGACCCATGCCTGGGAAATCTGGAATACGAGCCACATAACAACCGCAAAAATCGGAATCCCGAGCCACTTGTTCGTAAGAATTTCGTCGATCTTATCGCCGACGTTCCGGGTTCTGGTCAGAACCTTGCGCTTTTCGACATCCTTCACGATCCGGTTGACGTAGTCGAACCGTCTGCGGTCCGCCGCCTCCACAGCCGCTTTGTCCGTCAGATCCACGTCGTCCTGCCGGAAGAGTACGGTGTGTGTCTTGTTCATCTGCGCGACCGTCGTTTCCACCAGCACTTTCAGACCGTCCGCGGAAGTCGCGGTGGTTTCAATCACCGGACAGCCGAGCTTTTCGGAAAGCGCGTCGGTGTCAATTTTTGTTTCCTTTTTGGCGTTGATGTCGCTTTTGTTCAGTGCAACGACCAGCGGAATGCCGAGTTCCAGAAGCTGTGTGGTGAAGAACAGGCTGCGGCTGAGGTTCGTCGCATCCACGATGTTGATGATAACGTCGGGATTTTCGTTTTTTACATAAGAACTGGTAACACTTTCCTCACTGGTAAACGGAGACATCGAATAGGCACCGGGAAGGTCAACGGCAACCAGCGTTTCACTTCCGGAATAATATGCCTTTTTGATGGAATGTTCTTTCTTTTCCACGGTGACGCCCGCCCAGTTGCCGACTTTTTCGTTGCGGCCGGTCAGTGCATTGAACATCGTGGTCTTACCGGAGTTGGGGTTGCCGGTCAATGCAATTCTCATAGAGTTTTCCTCCAAAATTGAACTCAGCTGGAAATCCTTTCGGATGATTTTACGCAAACACAGGTTAGTCAATGCTAACTTTCATACAAAAAACAATCGCAGGATTGTTTTTTGCGGTTTCAGATCACAATGGCTTCCGCGAGCTGATTGTCGATGCTGTAGCGCGCGTCCTTGATGGAAACCACGCAGCCGCTCTTCCGACGGGAAATCACCGTGATCGTTTCTCCGCTGTAGCAGCCGAGAGAAAACAGAAAGGCATTCAGTTCTTCATCATCGGTCTCAATCTGCCGAATAATATATTCCTTTCCTTCTTTCGCATCCTTTAAAGTCATGGCTGCCTCCGCTTATCCTGCATTTCGCTGTGATTTTTACAGTTATAGTTAGCTCATCCTAACTACAGATTCAAAGATATGGTTAGCCTTCACTAACCTTGTTTATTATAACATGACGCGTGGTATTTGTCAACATATTTCAAAAATATTTTTCAAAATTTTCCGACCGCCGGAAAAGACGGAAGAATTGACATTTCCGGAAGTTTTCAGTATAATACGATATAACAGATAAATTCAAAAAACGAATCAAGGAGAGTCAACTATGGCAGATCATTTCAATCTCTATCCGCTGAAGCAGTTCGCGGGCACCGTTGCCGACTGCATGGATTTTCCGCTGCCCGACACCTATGCTCCGTCGATCGCATGGGCGGCACGGATCCTCAAAGACCGGATGGGAGGTCCCGCCGATCGCGCCGTTCTGTATCACGCCGACGCGGTGGGAATGTACATGTGGCAGAAATATACCAATCTGTTCGCCCCGGTCTATCGTCACAGCAGCATGTCCATCCCCTTCCTCAGCACGGTGGAATCCGTCACTCCGGTGGCGCATGCCTCCATGTACACGGGCGTTGACCCCGCCGTTCACGGGATTCAGACCTACACCCGTCCCCAGCTCACCTGCGATACCCTGTACGATCAGCTCATCGCCGCCGGAAAAAGGGTAGCCATCGCCGCACAGAAGGACTCCACGTTCGTCCACATTTTCAAAGGACGCGCGCTGGACATGTTCGAGCTGGACACTTCCATCGAAACGCAGGAAAAAGCCCTCGAGCTGATCGCTTCGGATCGCTACGATCTCATCAGTATCCATGTTTTCGACTATGACAGTGCCGCCCACGCGTACGGTCCCGAATCCAAAGAAGCCCTCAATGCGCTCTCTCTGGAAGCCGAAGGATATGCCCGCATGGCGGAAGCCCTTGAAAAGAACCGTGCAGGTCACCGGACGCTGCTGACTTACTCCCCCGACCACGGCCAGCATGCGGTGGAAAGCGGACGCGGTTCGCACGGCAGCAAGATGATCGAAGACATGAATATCCTGCATTTCTTCCAAACCATCTGATTTCTTTGAAAATAAAAAAACGTGGGTACGATGTCAATGTCACTAAGTTAAGAAAGGCTGGGACTCGCAGAAATGCGGGCCCCAGTTTTTTTGCAACAATTTTCAAAATTATACTTGACAAATAGGGTAAAATGTGCGGCCTTTTTGCTAACCTCAGTTAGCAAAAAGGCCCTTGTAATTAGAAGTGTCCCCACCACTCAATTACAAGGAGGCCTCCCATGTCAAATTATATCGAGTCCATGAAAAGAAAACTTCGTTCATCCATTACCCAACTGTGCGATACATCCTGGATGTTTGTCAAAGACCCGGAGCGGGATTTTATACGGAAAAGAAAGCTGCCTTTGTCAACAGTGATCTCTGCGCTCCTCTGTATGGAGGGTGGTAGTTTGACTAATGAATTACTTCGTTATTTTGGCTGCAGCCAACATACAGCTTCCGGATCTGCCTTTATCCAACAACGACAGAAAATCAACGAGTTTGCATTTCCTGCTCTGTTCGACTTGTTTATCAAACAGACAGATACCCCAAAGCAATATAAAGGATTCCGTTTATTCGCTGCGGATGGTTCTGACATTCAGGTTCCTACGAATCCGGATGACACAAAATCTTATTTTCCTGGATCAAAAGACCAGCAGCCATACAATCTGCTCCATTTGGATGCTGTTTATGATTTACTTCAGCACACCTATGTAGATGCTGAACTGAATGGGAAGAGAGGCTTTGACGAAAGCGGTACTTTGCGTAAAATGGTTGACCGTTCGCCAGCACATAATGTAATTGTTATTGCTGACAGGAACTACGAAAACTACAATCTCATGGCACATATCCAGGAAAAAGGATGGAAATATTTGATTCGGATCAAGGATATTCATTCCAGTGGTATTGCCACCGGTCTGCCGCTTCCCGATAAGAATGAATTTGATGTGTTTTTTCCTATGCATTTGACCAAACGACAGAACGCGGAAGCGAAACAGCGGCTCTTGGATAAAAACCGCTATAAGCTGCTTACGGCTTCCACTACATTTGACTTTCTACCTGCGCAGAACAGAAAACACGATCCCTTTTCCTCTTATTATTTACCCTTCCGGGTTGTTCGCTTTCCTATTTCAGAAAATTCCTTTGAGGTTGTTATTACCAATTTAGACCCTGAGAGATTTCCTCCAGAGGAGCTGAAGCTGCTCTACGGCA
>JBGVOJ010000566.1:0-1764 GCA_045126415.1 Eubacteriales bacterium
TGCAGCACGGATGGCGGCAGCGGTGGTTTCGAGGTCGGGGTCTCCGCAGGTGAGGAAAGTTACAGCGGCTTTGCCGTGGTCAAATGCATTCTTGATCTTATTCATGGATATCTTCTCCTCTGTATCTTGCAATGGCGGCACAGTCCTTGTCGCCGCGTCCGGACAGGTTGATGACAATAATCTGGTCTTTGCTCATCGTCGGTGCCAGTTTTTTTGCATACGCGACGGCGTGAGCGGATTCGATGGCAGGGATGATGCCTTCGGTCTTTGCGAGGTATTCGAACGCATCAACGGCTTCGTCGTCTGTGACCGGAACATATTCCGCACGTCCGATGTCATAAAGGTAAGCGTGTTCGGGACCTACACCCGGATAGTCAAGTCCGGCGGAAATGGAGTAAACCGGGGCAATCTGACCGTATTCATCCTGGCAGAAGTAGGACTTCATGCCGTGGAAGATACCGACTTTGCCGGTATTGACGGTTGCGGCGGTTTCGAAAGTGTCGATTCCGCGTCCGGCCGCTTCACATCCGATCAGGCGAACACCTTCGTCTTCAATGAAGTGATAGAATGCGCCGATGGCGTTGGAACCGCCGCCGACACAGGCGAGAACCGCGTCGGGAAGACGTCCTTCCTTCGCGAGAATCTGTTCTTTGATTTCCTTGGAAATGACCGCCTGGAAGTCGCGGACAATCGTCGGGAACGGATGCGGACCCATGACGGAACCGAGGCAGTAATGGGTATCCTCGATCCGGTTGGTCCATTCGTTCATGGCTTCCGATACAGCGTCCTTTAAGGTTGCGGTACCGCTTGTTACGGGAATGACCGTCGCGCCGAGAAGACGCATACGGTATACGTTCAGCGCCTGACGGATGGTGTCTTCTTCGCCCATGAAAACGACGCATTCCATGCCCATCAGAGCTGCTGCGGTCGCGGAGGCAACACCGTGCTGTCCGGCACCGGTTTCCGCGATCAGACGGGTCTTGCCCATTTTTTTGGCGAGAAGTGCCTGTCCGAGGACGTTGTTGATCTTGTGCGCGCCGGTGTGATTGAGGTCTTCACGCTTGAGATAGATTTTTGCTCCGCCAAGATCTTTGGTCATTTTTTCGGCATAATAAAGGAGAGAGGGACGTCCCGCATATTCGCGGAACAGGGTGTCCAGTTCGTTCTGGAATTCGGGATCGTTTTTGAAATGATTGTATGCTTCTTCGAGTTCGTTCACCGCGTTCATCAGAATTTCGGGAACATACTGTCCGCCGTGAATGCCGAAGCGTCCGTTTTTGTTTGTCATGATTTTCTGCCTTTCTCTGCTGATGTTTCCTGCATTGTCCTGCCAGAGAAAAACAAAAACGTCCCTGACAGAATTGAGTTCTGTCAAGGACGAATAACAAGCTTATGTATATCCGCGATGCCACCTTGATTCACAGCCGGTAGGACTGTGCCCTCTGCAGGATGCGGCACTTTTCAAAAAGTGCGATATCCCCGGCAACTGACGTATGCCTTCACGTTGCAGAATACTGAGCATAAATCCGGTCATGCCGTTCACTGCACCCTCAGCGGTCCATTTGATGACTTGTTTTTCACCCGATTCTCAGCAGCACGGGCTCTCTGTGGAAGCATCATCACCGTTATCTCCGCCTCAACGGTTTGGTGTGGTTATTTTAGCACGTTCTGCGGTATTTGTCAAGATCGGATGCGAATATTTTTGTGGATTTTTTCGATTTTTCTGTGTCAGACAAGAGATTCCTGCTCGTCTGTGGTCGGGCC
>JBGVOJ010000567.1:0-1305 GCA_045126415.1 Eubacteriales bacterium
GCATCGCACAGAAGGCTGCGGCAGACTCCTTTGAAGAAAAGATGTTCCACATCATCCGCGCATATCACGTTGCCGGAAGATGCACCGACTGCGGCGAATGTTCCCGTGTATGTCCCGAAAACATCCCGCTCCACCTTCTCAACCGTAAGTTCATCAAGGATATGAACGAACTCTACGGTACCCGTCAGGCAGGTGAGAGCACCGAAGGACGTCACCCCCTCATCAACTTTACCTGCGACGACGCGGAACCCTCCGTTGTACATGAAAGGGGGAACCACTGATGAAATACATCGCATATGAATCCATGGACGCTTTCTTTGCCTCCGCATCCGAAAAGCTCCATGTATACGTTCCCGTCGATACCGCGGAAGGCAAGTCCTCCTACAAACTGTGGGAGAAAGGCACCGCCGTATCGAAGGCACTCCATACTACCAGAAGCGCCAAGGATTTCTTCTTCCCCCAGACCGAAAATCTGGTGGAATTCAGAATGAACGGCAAGAGCATCGAGATCATCGATCCCAGAAGCGAAACCGAAGATTTTGCCGTCTTCGGCGTAAAGGCGTGCGACGCAAAAAGCTTTGAGATTCTCGACTCCGTGTATCTCGCCGATCCCGTTGACTCCTACTACAAGGCGAGACGCGAACACGGTCTGATTCTGTCCATGACCTGCGCACGTCCCTCCGAAACCTGCTTCTGCACCGCGTTCGGCATCGACGCAGCCGCTCCCGCAGGCGACGTTGTCTTCACCGACACCGGATGCGGCTACTGCGTGGAAGCAAAGACCGAAAAGGGCGAAAATTTCCTCGCTTCCCTCGACGGCGTATTCACCGAAACCGATGAAGAGACCCGTGACGACGCACAGGCAAAGACCCGCGCGGTCATGGAAAAGCTCCCGCTCGCAAAGCTGGGCACATCCTCCTTCGGCGGCGGAAAGACCGAAGCGCTGTTCAACAGACCCGAATGGGACGATCTGTCCGAAGCATGCCTTGCGTGCGGTACCTGCACCTTCGTATGCCCCACCTGCCAGTGCTATGACATCAGGGACTACGATACCGGTCACGGCATCAAGCGCTTCCGCTGCTGGGACTCCTGCATGTACTCCGACTTCACCAAAATGGCGCATGGCAACCCCCGTCTGACCCAGAAAGAACGCTTCCGCCAGAGATTCATGCACAAGCTGGTTTATTTCCCGGAAAACAATGACGGCGAGTTCGGATGTGTCGGCTGCGGCAGATGCCTTGTATCCTGCCCGATTTCCATGAATATTGTTAAAGTAATGAAGAAGCTGACGGAGGGCGAAAATAA
>JBGVOJ010000568.1:0-3088 GCA_045126415.1 Eubacteriales bacterium
CCGAACAGGATCATTGTTATCACGATCAGCCACGCTTTGCTCCACAACAGTTTGACCAGATGTAAAAGGTCGATTTCTATTTCGTCATTTTTTATGCGATTGTTCATATCCTGAGCCTTTCAGAAGTGATTGTGCAGAAAATTTCTTACCTGATGCAGAAATCTGCGAAGCCTCCGCGTATGATGCCATATACGACAATAAAGACGGTATTTCCATTCCTTTACGGAATGTTCCCGTCCGTCCCGCGTGAATTTTGTCACGACCGCAATCATCCATTCCTGCTTTACGTCTTTTTCAAATACAAACTGATGATCCCCGATACAGATATAGGTTCCATCCGCCTGTCCCCCGACAATCCGGTGCAGAATAAATTTTCCGTCCGGACGGCGATAGAGGGGCAGATCGTATTTCCGCAGTCGTTCCGGCAGCGGCGACAGAGTGACCGTGTCCCTTCCCTGCCGGAGCATGGGGAGCATACTGACGCCATGCGGAGAAAAGGTGAACGACCGGCCCGTTTTCAGACATTCATCGATCACCGGAAACAGGTCATCCAACTGTACTTTATATTCACTCAAGAAAATTCAGCCCTTTCAGCTTTTCGACAAAAGCAGCAGCATGCTTCGCCGCGGTTTCCCTGTCCACATCGTATTCGGCGAGCAGAGCGGCGGTGAGATCGTCAAGCTCCGCACCTTTTTCGAGGCAGTCCCACAGCACTCTGGCTGTCCCGTTGAGGGTGATCATGCCGTTGAAATTGATGTCCGCACCGGTGGGAACGGCAACACATTTTCCCGCCACTTCCTTGAGGACAAATCCGTTTTTCAGTTTCATTTTTCTGTCTCCTTTTGATTTCCGGACATTGCGCGGTAGGACATCCGCGCGGCCTCCGGATCCATATTGCATTCCATTTTCCAGACCGGAACGGTCGTGAGAAGGGTGTCCAGCAGCGCCAGCATCCGTTCCATGAACGCCGCATTCTTCGAACGCGTCGTCTGTGCAAGGATGGCATGGATCGCCGGAAAACCGCTGAACGGCTCGATTTTGTTGACCTCTCCGCGGCCGAGGACACAGATACCGGCGACGGGAACGCGGAGGTTGGTGCTGCAGTCGTATTTGCCGCTCCACGGTGTACCGTAAGCATAAAACCGGTCGTCCACAAAGCGGAGGGCGGGCTTATCGTCGTTGAGAATCTGCGCACGGTCACCGAAAACCTGCAGCCAGAGTTTGGTATGCGTGGATTTTCCGGTACCGCAGGGTGCGGTAAAGAGGTAGGCGCGTCCGTCGACAACGACAGCGGAGGAATGGAGAAGCATTCCGTCGTAACCGAGGAGCTGGCGGTAAAAGCTGTTGCCTGTGGAAAGATACTCGCAGACTTCCTCGGATAGATGGGGATACCTTTCATGCAATGTGCTGTAATTGGAGGTGATGCGGATATCCAATTTGGGTGTCCCGTCGATGCGGTACGGTTCCGCCTGACGGACGGTACGTCCGAAGGAATCCATGGCGACCGTCAGGTCGGCGATACGGTAATATTGAAGCATATGTTTTTGTTTCAAACTATCTATTTATTTTCCGAACGGCGATTCGTTTTCATTGGTCATAGGAATATCTTCTGGAGCAATATCCGGAATCTTACTCCAATCAATCTCCGGTTCCTTGGTTTCGGGGAGATTTACCTCTTCCTCACCAACAATTTCAGAAACAGACGGAATCACGGGAACTCCCGGATTTTCCTTTCGACCGTTTATGCTGATATCTTCCGCTTCGATGTACATTTTTTCTTCAATCACACCCTGTGCGATCAGGCTTTCTTTCAGAGTGATCCCTGTTCCGACGAGTTCCGCACTCATGGCGTTCCAGAAAACCACAACAGCATCCCCGCGGGTGAATTCCATGTCCGCCTGCGCGGAAGAGATCAGTTCCACCTGTTCCGCAAGTTCGTAGGGAGCGTTCCATACAAACTGTGCGCCATCGCCGCTGTCCGTGTAGCCGAGCGCACGGAGAACGAGTGTGAGGAACATATAGTCCGTGATGGTATCGTCGGAACCGAACGTCTGCGCGCCCGTCCCGTTGGTGATCCCATTTTCATAGGCATACCCGACGTACCCTTCCGCCCATGCGGGAACATCGATAAAGGGAGTTTCGTACGTTCCGGACAGTGCCGCAGCTTCCATGCCCATCAATCGGACGAGAAGCGTGATGCCCTGTACACGGCTCAACTGGTTATCCAGCTCATAGCTTGTCCCCGTTCCGAGGAACATGCCCAGTTCGTTCAGTGCATCCGCAACTTTCTCCTGTTCGGGCGTATGCGCGTTTGCGGAAAGTCCGGCACCGAGAAGGAGTGCCGCCGCCGTAAGAAATCCTGTCAATCTTTTTTTCATTTGGTTTCTCCTTTTGCTTGAGGGTGTTCCGGCTTCGGGCACGGGTCGGAATTTCTTCCGGCTCATGCCCCAGGCCGGAGCCTTGGGGGAGAATAACCTTGAATTATTTCCAAGATTATTTATCAGATAATTCTGTGTCAATCAAGCGAACGGAGATTCGTTTTCATTACCACCTTCATTAACGATGGGGCTTTCATCCATGATATCCTCGGTTTCAAAGACAACAACCTCGATGCTGGGTTCTTCATAGAATTTCATTTGTGTTTCCTCCTTTCTCAAATATCAATAAAATATATGTTCAATATTTTTTGCTGAACATATATTTTATTTTCAGATTTTAGTGCAGAATATTGTAGCAAGAGTCCGCAAATTTCATTACTTCCTGATACTGTTCCGGGTTCTTGGTGATACGTGCCGCATAGCTTTCGATACTGTCCGTTGCAGTTCCATATACACTGCCGTCAGCATTGTACACTGTTACAGTAATCGGGCAACGTGCATCAGCTGCAACCATATTTTCAATTGCAACTCCAAGATATCCGCTGTTTGCTCGGAAATCTGCACCACTTACTTCCGTTTCCACTAATTTTCCATAGTGATCGGTAAAGCTTACTTTTGCATACATATCTGTGGTAAGGTTTTTAAAGTATACAGTCAGACACAGGTTGCTTTCCATGACAAGAGTGGATGCGAAGTAATTATTCCCTTTT
>JBGVOJ010000569.1:0-3502 GCA_045126415.1 Eubacteriales bacterium
GAAAATCGGCGAGGTTCCTGCGGAATTTGTGTCGGAAGTATCCGGGGGACTGGTGAACGAAAAGATTGATGTTGAAGTGAACCATATCATCATGGACGGCGGATACGATCTGATCCTCTCCATCGGGCAGGTAGTTCCGCACGAAGTCGTCGGCATGGCGAACTATTCCAAGAACATTTTCGTCGGCTGCGGCGGCTCGTCCATGATTAACTCCTCCCACATGCTCGGCGCATTCTACGGTATGGAACGCATCATGGGCAAGGACTTCTCGCCGGTACGCCGGGTGTTTGACTATGCGGAAGAACACTTTCTCGCGGACGTTCCGCTCATGTATGTTCTCACCTGTACCACCAATACAGGCGACCAGACCAATATTCACGGGCTTTACATCGGACGCGAACGTGCAAACTTTGAAATGGCGGTGGAACAGAGCCAGAAGATCAATCTGATCCATGTGACCGAACCGTTCAAAAAAGTGGTTGTATACCTCGATCCGCGTGAATTCAAGAGCACATGGCTCGGCAACAAATCGATCTACCGTACCAGAATGGCAATCGCGGACGGCGGAGAACTGATCGTTCTTGCACCTGCTGTCGCACATTTCGGCGAAGACATGGAAAACGACCGCCTGATCCGCAAATACGGTTACTGCGGACGTGAAAACATCCTGAAACTTGTGAACGATCATGACGATCTCAAGGCAAATCTTTCCGTAGCGGCGCATCTGATCCATGGTTCCTCCGACGGCAGATTCAACATTACTTACTGCACCAAACACCTCACAGAAGATGAGGTACGCGGCGTAGGCTTTGACTATACGCCGTATGATGAAGCAGCAGCAAAATACGATCCGACTGTACTGAAAGATGGCTACAACACCGTTGACGGCGAGCAGATTTTCTACATCAGCAATCCGGCACTCGGGCTCTGGACACGCGAATGATGAACGAACGACGAATCGACCTTCACACCCACACAACTTGTTCCGACGGTTCCATGACGCCGGAGGAACTTGTGTGCCATGCGAAAAACAGCGGACTGTCGGCAGTAGCTGTCTCCGACCACGATACAGTGGAAGGCGTGAAAGCAGCACTTGAAGCCGGTAAAAAATACAGAATCGAAGTCATTCCCGCGATTGAGCTTTCCGCAAAATCCGATACGGAAACACATATTCTCGGCTATTTCATCAATCCGGATTCCCCGAAGCTGACCGATGCTATGGCATATATCCGTGAAATCCGCACCATCCGTCTCGGCGAGACCTGCGTGATGCTGCAGAATCTCGGTATTGACGTGACACTCGACGAAGTCAAGGCAGAGGCCAAAGGCGGGATTCTGTGCCGTGCGCACATCGCAGCAATCATGACACGGAAAGGGTATTCCGAATCCCCGAAAGAGGCGTTCCGGACATGGCTGAACGTCGGCTGTCCGGCGTATTCCGAATCGCAGGCACTGACCGATACCGAAGCCATCAACCTGATCCGCAGTGCAGGCGGGGACGCATATCTTGCCCATCTGCACCTTACAAAAAAGCCGCACGATGAGTTGGAACGCTTTGTACGCCATCTTGCGGAAAACGGTCTGACCGGTATTGAAGGATATTACACCGATTATACCGACGAAATGGCAGCCGAATATCGCGCACTGGCCGCAAAATACGGTCTGAAGATTTCCGGCGGTACCGATTTTCACGGCACCTTCAAGCCGCACATTTCCATTGGAAGCGGGACAAACGGCATGGTTATCCCGTATACAATCCTTGAACAAATGCGTAACAACAGAACATAAACCAAATCATAAGCCTTACGGCAGAATGGAGAAAACATATGAAAAAAGCAGACATCGGCATGATCGGTATGGCGGTCATGGGTGAAAATCTTTCCATGAATATGGAACGGAACGGGTATACCGTTGCGGTCTACGATATCTGGGACGGTGTTGTTGACAAGTTCATGAACGGCCGCGGACAGGGCAAAAAGTTCATCGGCTGCGCATCTTTCGAAGAACTGGTAGCAAATCTTGAAAAGCCGAGAGTAGTTATGATGATGATCCGTGCCGGTTCTCCCGTAGACGAAACGATCGACAAGCTTCTTCCGCTTCTGGAAAAAGGCGATATCATCATTGACGGCGGCAACTCCCATTTTCCGGATACCGCAAGACGCTGCGAATACGTCGAAAAGCACGGTATGCTTTACATCGGTACCGGTGTATCCGGCGGTGCGGAAGGTGCACTGAACGGCCCTTCCATGATGCCCGGCGGATCTCCGGCAGCGTGGGAACGTGTAAAACCGATTCTTCAGGCAATCTGCGCAAAAGTGGACGACGGTTCGCCGTGTTGTGACTGGGTCGGTGAAGGCGGTGCCGGTCACTTTGTAAAGATGGTACATAACGGCATCGAATACGGCGATATGCAGCTCATCTGTGAAGCATATCAGATCATGCGGGATTATCTTGGCATGTCCTGTGACGAAATGCACGAAGTTTTCGCAGACTGGAACAAAGACATCCTTGACAGCTATCTCATCAGCATCACGGCTGATATCCTTACCCGTAAGGATGATGACGGTCAACCTCTTGTTGACAAGATTCTTGATACCGCAGGACAGAAGGGTACCGGTAAGTGGACCGGTATTGCCGCTCTTGACGAAGGAATTCCGCTCACTCTGATCGGCGAAGCAGTATTCTCGAGATGTCTTAGTGCCATCAAAGAAGAACGTGTCGCCGCGTCCAAGGTACTGAGTGGCCCGACCGTAAAATTCGAAGGTGATAAAAAGGCATTTATCGAAGATCTCAAAAATGCGCTCTATGCTTCCAAGATCGTTTCCTACGCACAGGGTTATACTCTCATGCGTTCCGCAGCCAAGACCTACGGCTGGAACCTCAACTACGGTGGAATTGCTCTCATGTGGCGCGGCGGCTGTATCATCCGCAGTGTATTCCTCGGCAAGATCAAGGAAGCTTTCGACAACAATCCGGACATCACCAATCTCATGCTGGACTCCTATTTCAAGGACGCCATCGAAGCTGCACAGGCAGGCTGGAGACGTGTATGCGCTGCCGGCATCACTTCCGGTGTACCGATGCCGGCAATGACCTCCGCACTTGCGTATTACGATGGCTATCGCTGCGAACGTCTGCCCGCAAACCTGCTGCAGGCTCAGCGTGACTATTTCGGTGCGCACACCTACGAACGTATTGATGCGGAACGCGGCAAGTTCTTCCACACCGACTGGAATGATGGTGAAGTAGGTAATACTGCCTCCACACAGTACATTGTCTGATAATATTTATTTTGTATAAACATCGTAATAATACATATGTAAAGGAGAACAACCTATGCTTAAACTCAGAGAAAACTGTAAGTATGCTATCGTTGTACCGACCAGTATGGGTGTACGTATCTGCCCGATGAACGGTCAGCCGGTACAGTCGTCCGATACTTTCTTCATGCAGGCAACCAGTGCGGAATCCAATGTTGTTTCCATCGCTTCCTATCTTGGCA
>JBGVOJ010000570.1:0-3433 GCA_045126415.1 Eubacteriales bacterium
TATCAATTCATTTGTTCAAAAGTTTTTGAAGATGGGGTTTGGGGAAGAAACTTTTTGAAAAAAGTTTCTTCCCCAATGCTCTTTTATTCAACTTCAATATCCGCCCAGATGGGGCAGTGGTCACTGGCTATGACCTGCGGAATGTCCGCCGCCGTGATGGTGATATCCTTCGACGTGTAGATATAGTCGATCTTGATGGACGGCTTGTCGGACGGGAAGCTCATTTTGCCGACAAGCAGCGGATCCACGCTGTTGTACGCGGCATGCAGCGGCTGCATGAGCTTGTTGTCCGGCTGCATGTTGAAGTCGCCCATGAGGACGAACGGCAGTACTTCCGCCGAAAGTGTGGTAATCGCGGTGGAAACGGCGTGTTCCTGCTCGGCTTCGGACAGACCGAAGTGGGAGGAGTACACCGCGACGTTCACGACGGGACCTTCGTAAGTCGACGCTTCCCCATCCGCCGGAACTTCAATCACGCAGCGGCAGAGCGAACGGGGTTCGAAATGCCGGCACGCGGACGGATTGACCGGATTCGGAATCTTGATGACCGACGCTTCGATGATCGGGTACTTCGAGAGGATCGCGTTGCCGTAGGGATTCGTGCCGCCGATGCAGATGGAGCGGCCGAAGTAGCAGTGGTAACCGAGGTACGCCGCCATGGTTTCGACCTGCGCGGTGTAATCCTTGTTCGTTCCGCGTCCGCGGACTTCGTTCAGCCCGATAATGTCGGGAGAGTATTCTTTGATGACGTCGCAGACCTTCGTGAGATCGATGTATTTGTCCAGATGGACGTGTCCATGCTGGATATTGTAAGTCATAATACGGAGTTTTTTCATATGGAAGTAGTGTTTCTCGGGGAAAACTTTTTTGAAAAAAAGTTTTCCCCGAACCCCTTTCAAAAAACTTTATACTGGGATGGATTTTTTGTTATGCTTAAATTTTAAGACAGTGCTTCGAGCAGTGCTTTTTTCGCTGCGGTGAATTTTGTCACGTCGTATTCGACATCCTTGAACGACTGGAATACCGTGCCGCAGATTTCGTCCGCTTTCGCCTTGTCGGTCTTCGCGAGTTCGCGGAGGAGTTCGTATTCTTCCGCGCTTTCTCTTTCCGTTTCCAGACGGATCGACATCCACGGTTCACCCTTGCCGGGATAAATGATGTGCGTATCGCCTGCCGGGAGGTAACAGACCGAGTCGGTGTTGTGGTGTTCCGGACAGTTCTGCGTGAACGGATCCTGTCCGGGCTGGTAACAGTTCGCCGCCCAGTGGAGGTAGCCGGTGAGGTCGTATTTGTAGTTGCCCCAGTGCAGGTAGCGCGTGGACAGCAGCGGATAGTCCATGAACCGGTTGATGTAGCCGGGTTCACGCGGACCGCAGCAGACGTAGTGCCAGATTTCGTCGCCCGCCGCACGGAGGGATTCGAGTTCCGCACGGTGACGGTCGTATTCGGCGTTCAGCGGCACCCAGATGTCGAGCGCGCCGTGGAGGTTGCCGTAGGACATCGCGTCGATGAGGCGGATCTCCGGCACGATCTTGCGGATCAGGCCGCAGAGTGCGCGGAATTCGGTGCAGTTTGCCGCGTTCGGCTCGTCGGCAACGCCCATGACAAAGCGGTCGAGCCAGCCGTTTTCCTTCAGTACGTCGCGGAGAGCGGGCAGGTACTGGGTGAGGTAGCGGTAACCTTCGTAGGACATGGACGGAATGTTGCCGTTCACGAGAATCGTGGATTCGCTCCAGCTCTTCCGCCAGCCGACGGACGGCGCGTTGAAATACTTCATTCCCGCCTTTTCGTACCGCTTGACCTGGGCAACAAACGCGGAGAAATCGAATTCCCACTTGTTTTCGCCGACGGAGATCGCACGGATGCCGCCGGTGTACATCATATTCTGGTGCATACGGCGGAGCATCGCGAGATACTGTTCCTCGAGCTTGAAATATTCGTCGGAATACAGTTCAACGCCGTGATACTTCGCACAGGTTCCCGCCGCATAGCCGTGAATCATCGTCATGGTTTCGTCCGGCAGAGCGGCGCGGTAAATCTTCAGCTTCAGCGGGATGTCGGTGCCGTCGACGGTCATGACGGTTTCGTAGTCCCCGGGGACAGCATCACGTTCGATCCGGATGGAAACGTACAGACCGCCGACACCGTCGGTGAGGTCGAGCGTTCCGTCGAAGGTACGCAGACAGTCGTAGAGCCAGTACGGCGCGACACGTTCGGGATAATGCGGCTGAACCTGTTCGGGCGTAATATTGTGGTTGCGTTCGACCTGCACGGGAGTCAGCGTGTAAACTTCCGGCACAGCTCCTGCGGGAAGCTCGCCGAATGAAACGGAAACGTCGGCAGATGCACGGTCGCCGAGCAGGATCTGGAACGTCGCGTAGCTGCCGCGTGCGGCAAAGGTATCGATCACCTGCGCGGAAGACGGGTAATCCCAGATGTCCGGATACGTGAATTCCACCGAGGAAACGACATTGTACTTCATAGAAACCTCCTGTATGTGATATAAAATTTTCTGACGGTTGTCCTTGTGGTCATTTTAGCAAAATACGCAGGTATTGTCAATGATTTTTTGGAGAAATCCGCCATAAATCTTGAAATGCCGTGCGGGATACGGTATAATGAAAGAAAAAACGAACACGGAGGAAATCTTATGGCAGACAAGATCACAATCGGCGGAAAGAACTATGTCCTCACGTTCGAGGACAATTTCGAAGGCGACACTCTCGACACGGTGAAATGGGCGCTGTGCCCGGAACAGCCCAGACAGGATCTGCGCGCGTACTGGCGTGACGCGCTGACGGAAGTGAAGGACGGCAATCTGATTCTCTGGGCGAAACTGGACGACGAGGGAAAGCCGGTTTCGAGCGGAATCCGCTCGGCGGGCAAATTCACGCAGGCGTACGGCTATTTCGAATGCCGGATGAAGTGGCACGCGACGACCGGTTTCTGGGGTGCGTTCTGGATGATGTGCGGCCGCGTCGGCAAAGTGGACGGCTCGGCGGTCTCCGGCGCGGAAATTGACATCGTGGAATCGGGCGAACGTGCGAGAAACGGCGTGAACCACGCGATCCACTGGGACGGCTACGGCGAACACCACAAAGGCATCTCGAAAGTCATCCCGGACTGCGGACTCTACGACGGCGGCTGGCACACCTACGCCCTGCAGTGGACGAAGGACGAATACATCTTCTACATCGACGGGAAAGAAACCTGGCGCACGTCCGAACCGGGCATCTGCAATCAGCCGGGTTACCTGAAGCTCACGACCGAATTCGGCACCTGGGCAAAACCGATCGTCCCGGAAGAACTCCCCGACTGCGTCCGTGTTGACTGGGTGAGGGTTTATCAGGAAGAATAAAATTTGTGGGGGGGGGGGGGCGGGGGGGGGGGGGGGGGGGGGGGGGGGGGGGGGGGGGGGGGGGGGGGGGGGGGG
>JBGVOJ010000571.1:0-7737 GCA_045126415.1 Eubacteriales bacterium
TACTTAACCTATCAGAAAAGGATGGAGAATTATGCAGAACGGAACGATTTTTGATATCAAAGGCTTCGCGCTGAACGACGGTCCCGGCATCCGGACGACGGTTTTCATGAAAGGATGTCCGCTGCGGTGCCTGTGGTGCCACAATCCGGAGGGACTTTCAGCGGAACCGGAGCTTTACGTGAAACAGGCGAAATGCGCGCACTGCGGAAAATGTACGATTCCGTGCAGTCATGACGACTGCCGACCGTACGGACGGTGTCTGCATGTCTGTCCGAACGACTGCGTGTCCGTCTGCGGCTATACGATGACGTCCGCGGAACTGGCGGAACGTCTGCTGCGCGACCGCGACGTGTATGAAATGTCGGGAGGCGGCGTGACCTTTTCGGGCGGCGAACCGCTGATGCAGCACGCGTTTGTCGCGGAGGTACTGGACATTCTCGCGGGAGAGAGGATTTCCTCGGCGATGGAAACGTCGTCATTCGCGAACCATGACGTGTACCGGAAGACGCTCGAACATGTGGATTTTGTCATGGCGGACATGAAGCTGTTCGATCGCGATGCGCACGTCCGGTACACCGGTGTTCCGAACGACATCATCAAACAGAATTTACGCTGGCTCATCGAAGAATCCGGCAAAAAATACGTCATCCGTGTGCCGCTGATCCCAGGTATCACCGACACGGACGAAAATCTCGCGGCGATCGGCGAATTTGTCGGAGATTCCCACGTGGAGCTTCTGCCGTACAATGCCCTCGCCGGAGCAAAATATGCGTCGGTCGGGCAGACCTACACGCTGTCCGCGGAGGAATACCGCGCGGATGAGCGGATACTGAACTTTTTCAGCCATGCTGTTATCAAATAAAAGGAGGAAAACCTCATGAAAATCTACCACATTGACGCACTTGTCGATAAAATTTACAGTGTCGTGCAGAGCCACCGTCTCGAGAACGGCGGATACTGCCGCTGGCTGTGGGACAGAAACGGCTCCCGTCAGCTCGGCATCAACGAGTACGGCTGCGCGGACGCGGCGAATATCCTTTACACCATCGGACGGTTTCCGGCGTACGGCGATCCCGCACGGGACGAACTGGCGAAGTCCATTCTGAGTCTCCGTCACCACGACGGCAGCTTCCGCGAACGCACGCACCACCCGATCCACACGACCGCGCACTGTCTCGCGGCGCTCGAACTGTTCGACGCCGTCCCGCAGTCGGAGGAACCGTGCGAATTCCTCGCACCGTACCGGACAAAAGAAGGGCTGTACAGTCTGCTTGACTCCCTGCTGTGGGTCGAAAATCCGTGGCCGCAGTCGCATCAGGGCGCGGGTGTGTACGCGGCGATGCTTCTGACGGGGGCGGCCGACCTCGAATGGCAGAACTGGTATTTCGACTGGCTGTGGGAAAACACGGACGACGAATACGGCATGAGCCGCACGGGAACGATCGGACATCGTGCGGACGACCGCGGAAACCGGTTTGAACGTCCGGTGATTGACAAAGCCGCACCGGTCTGCCACCATCTGTACGGCTGGTTCCACTATATGTTCAACATGGAACACGCGAAGCGTCCGCTCCGCTATCCGGAAAAGCTGATCGATACGTGCATCCACCTCTGGAAAAACAGAGGACTGACCGATGCTTTTGCGCATGAAATCGGTTTCATGGAAATCGACTGGGTGTTCGCCATCAACCGCGCCTCCCGCCAGACGGCGTACCGCTTTGACGAAATCCGCGAATGCCTGCGCGAATTTGCGGAGGAGCATATTGCTTACCTGAACGAACTCGATCCCGCGACCCACGACGGTATGAACGACCTGCACGCCCTGTTCGGCACGGTCTGCGTCCTTGCGGAACTCCAGCGCGCACTTCCGGGCGAAATTATCACGGAGAGACCGCTGAGACTGGTGCTCGACCGGAGACCGTTTATCTGATCGGGGGAGTACATGAAGAAATTTATTGTATTCTTATTGTCATTCAATTATTGAGAAGGAGTACAAAATGAAGAAAATCAGAATTTTTGTGTTGTTGCTTGCGGCAGTAATTCTTGTTCTGCTGCTCGGTTCCTGCCATCAGGCGGTGTACAATCTTGAATTTATGGTCGGAACATGGGAAGGGGACGGCAAGCTGGATCTTCTGACGATGGAAATGGAACTTGGTGAAATAGAACTCGATGAAGAAACTTCGTTTGATACCGTGGAAATTCTTCATTTCGCGGCGGACGGCACCGGTTATATGATGTGCGGCGGCGAAAAAATGGAGTTTACCTTTGTTATGACCGACGATACGCTCACGATCCGGTTCCCGGAAATCTCTGTGGGATGGCGGTATGAAATAAAAAACGATACCCTCATTGTCAGAGATTCGGAATTCCGCCGGATCGCATAAATCCGCACAAACTCTGTCCCCTTATCCAGTATAAAGTTTTTTGGAAGGGGCTTGGGGAAACCTTTTTTCAAAAAAGTTTTCCCCCAAAAAACTTTTTAAAAAAATTTCACTCCCATGCAATAAAACAGCTTTGACGTGCATTAATAAAATGAAAGGTGGTGGAAACCGTGATTCTTCTTCATTTGGCGGAACTTGACGGACTTCGTGAGAATATCGATCCGTCCGCACTCGACATCTACATCCGCCGGATCGCGGCAGGAGATACCCGAGCATTCGAGAGCCTGTACCATGAAACGTCCGCTTCGGTGTATGCGTACGCGGTATCGGTTCTGAAAAATGTCCATGACGCGGAGGATGTGCTGCACGACTGCTACATCGCGGTGCACAGCGCAGCAGCAAACTACAGCTCGTCCGGTAAGCCGATGGCGTGGATTATCACGATCGCGAAGAATCTCTGTTTCATGAAGCTCCGCGAACGGAAGAAAAAAGCGGAAACCGAGGATGAGGATTTCTTCATCAACGCGCAGTACAACGCAGATTCCGCGCTGACTCCGGAGGACGCGTTCATCCTGAACGAATGTATGAACGAACTCTCCGACGAGGAACGGCAGATCGTCGTGCTCCATGCGGTTTCCGGATTCAAGCACCGCGAAATCGCCGCGTTTCTGGACATGGCGCTCCCCACCGTACTTTCCAAATACCACCGCGCACTGAAAAAGCTGAAAACTTCGCTTTCGAAAGGAGAACGGGACGAATGAGAAACGAAGACATGCAGGCAAAGCTCAAAACCGCATTTGAACATGCCACCCCGGACGTTCTCGATACCGTACTCTCTGATATCGCATCCGGGAACAATCAAAACAAGCAAATACTTGTCATGGGAGGACAGAAAAACATGAAAAATACCATCCGCAATCTTACCGCAGTCGCTGCCGCAGCCGTTCTTCTTGTCGGCGGAGGCGCAGGCTATGCCGTATACAGAAACAATTACAAGGTCGCATCGACCATTTCCCTCGACGTCAACCCCAGCGTGGAAATCACCGCAAACCGGAAGGAAGACGTTCTCGCCGTCACCGCACTCAACGACGACGGACGTGCCATCATCGGCGACATGGATTTCTCCGGCAGCAGCATTGACGTGACTGTCAACGCGCTCATCGGTTCCATGCTCCGCGAGGGGTATCTCACCGACCTCGCGAACTCCATCCTCATCAGCGTGGATGACGACGACGCGGCGCACGGAGAAGCCCTTCAGAAAAAGCTCGCGGACGATATCAACGCGATCCTTCAGACCAACGCGTTCGACGGCGCCGTCCTCAGCCAGACTATCGTGAAGGACAGCGACGCTTGGAAACTCGCGGACGAATACGGCATCACGGCGGGGAAGGCGCAGCTTGTGAACGAGATCGTCGCGGGCAATCCGGTGCATACCTTTGAGGAACTCGCACAGCTTTCCATCAACGAACTGAACCTGCTCAGTGCAAGCTCTGCCGTTGCGACCACGGCGGAATCCGTCGGTCAGGCGAGCGACAAGGCGTACATCGGCACCGACCGTGCGAAGGAAATCGCCGTGGAACATGCCGGAGTTGCGGCGGGCCATGTTCTCGGAATCCGTGTGGAAATGGATTACGAACGCGGAGGCATGGTGTATGAAGTGGAATTTTACGCGGACGGCTATGAATACGATTATGACATCAGCGCGGAAACCGGTGAGATCGTGAAGAACGACCGGGAATTCGAAGATGAATGGTGGGAAGACTGGGAGTGGAGCTATGACGAAATGGAGCGGATGTTTGCGGAAGAAGCCGCAAAGGAAGAACGTCGGCGGAACGAACAGGCTCTCGTTCAGAAGGAACAGGGAACCTCTGCGGAGTACCTCACCCTTGACGACGTGAAGAAGATTGCTTTCGAACACGCGGGTGTCACCGCCGACACGGTCTTCGACCTCGAAACCGAATTCGATCACGACAACGGACGCGCCGAATACGAAATCGACTTCGAATCCGGCGAATTCGACTACAGTTACGACATCGATGCGGTGACCGGCGAAATTATCAAGAACAACAAGAAGAACGATCCCGAAAACCTTATCGAAAACGGGCTGTCTCTCACTTCATCCGACGGAAATACCGAATATATCTCCGCAGACAAGGCGAAGGAAATCGCGCTTTCCCACGCGGGTGTACACGAAAACAACATCTTCGATTACGACTGCGAATTCGAACATGAAAAGGGACGCGCGGTCTACGAAATCGACTTCGAATCCATGAATTACGAACACGATTATGACATCGACGCGGTCACGGGAGAAATTATCCGAAGCGATAAGGAGTTCAATGACTGATTTCTGTGAAACTATGCCAAAGGGCACGGCTTTGCCGTGCCTTTTTGTATTCATGCGCTACAAAACACTATATATTGTGGTAGTGAAATTTTGTAACCACAAGATATTGACAACGGAAGATACATATGGTATAATAGGCGCACTCGGATTTATGAACCAGCATATGACAGAAACGGAGAACATATGACTTATTATAACGTAATAAAGCGCGACGGTTCCTCCGTCCGCTTCGATATCAGCAAAATCGCAAACGCGATCACCAAGGCGTTCGACGCATGCTCTCTGCCGCACGACAGCAGCGTGATCGAGCTTCTTGCCCTCCGCGCGACGGCGGACTTCGCACCGAAGGTACAGAACAACACCGTCGGTGTGGAAACCATTCAGGACAGCGTGGAACGCGTCCTCAGCGAAACCGGCTATGCCGACGTTGCCAAGACCTACATCCTCTACCGCAAGCAGCGCGAAAAGCTCCGCAACACCGAAAAGACCCTCCTTGACTACAAGAAGCTCGTGGACGGCTACCTCGGAAACCTCGACTGGCGCGTCAAGGAAAACTCCACCGTCACCTATTCCGTCGGCGGTCTGATCCTCTCGAACAGCGGCGCGATCACGGCGAACTACTGGCTGTCCGAAATGTACGACAAGGAAATTGCGGAAGCACACCAGTCCGCGGCGATGCACATCCATGACCTCGGCATGCTCACCGGTTACTGCGCGGGATGGTCGCTCAAGCAGCTCATCCGGGAAGGGCTCGGCGGCGTGACGGGCAAGATCACCTCCCGTCCGGCAAAGCATCTCTCCACCCTCTGCAACCAGATGGTCAACTTCCTCGGCATCATGCAGAACGAATGGGCGGGCGCGCAGGCGTTCTCCTCGTTCGACACTTACCTCGCACCGTTCGTAAAGAAGGATAACCTCTCCTACTACGAAGTTAAGAAGTGCCTCCAGTCCTTCATTTTCGGCGTGAACACCCCGTCCAGATGGGGTACGCAGGCTCCCTTCTCGAATATCACCCTTGACTGGACGGTTCCGGCAGACCTTGCGGAACTCCCGGCAATCGTCGGCGGCGTGGAACAGGACTTCTGCTACAAGGACTGCAAGAAGGAAATGGACATGGTCAACCGCGCGTTCATGGAACTCATGATCGAAGGCGACGCAAACGGACGCGGCTTCCAGTACCCGATCCCGACCTACTCCATCACCAGCGATTTCGACTGGTCGGAAACCGAAAACAACAAGCTCCTCTTTGAAATGACCGCGAAATACGGTACGCCGTACTTCTCCAACTACATCAACTCCGACATGGAACCGAGCGATGTCCGCAGTATGTGCTGCCGTCTGCGTCTCGACCTGCGCGAACTGCGCCGCAAGTCCGGCGGTTTCTTCGGAAGCGGCGAATCCACCGGCTCCATCGGCGTTGTCACCATCAACCTCCCGAGAATCGCGTACCTCGCGGAAGACGAAGCCGACTTCTACAAGAGACTCGACAAACTCATGGACATCGCGGCACGTTCGCTCAAGATCAAGCGCGACGTCATCGCGGAACTCATGGACAAGGGACTGTACCCGTACACCAAGCGTTATCTCGGCACCTTCGACAGCCACTTCTCCACCATCGGTCTGGTCGGCATGAACGAAGCCTGCCTCAATGCGAAGTGGCTCGGCGGCATCATCGCGGACGATAAATCCCTGCAGTTCGCGAAGGATGTGCTCAATCATATGCGCGAACGCCTCTCCGACTATCAGGAAGAATACGGCGATCTCTACAACCTTGAAGCAACGCCGGCGGAATCCACCAGCTACCGTCTTGCAAAGCACGACAAGGAAGCGTATCCGGATATCATCACTGCCAACGAAAACGGCACGCCGTACTATACCAACTCGTCCCACCTGCCGGTCGGCTACACCAGCGATATTTTCGAAGCCCTCGACATTCAGGACGAACTCCAGACTTTGTACACCTCCGGTACCGTATTCCATGCGTTCCTCGGCGAAAAGCTGCCCGACTGGAAGGCCGCTGCGACCCTTGTACGCAAGATTGCGGAAAACTACAAGCTGCCGTACTATACGATGAGCCCGACCTACTCCATCTGCAGGAACCACGGCTACATCGCGGGCGAACATTACGAATGCCCCGAATGCGGCGAAAAGACCGAAGTTTACAGCCGTATCACCGGATACTACCGTCCGGTACAGAACTGGAACAGCGGCAAAGCACAGGAATTCAAGGACCGCCGCCTGTATGAAATTGCTCATGATTCCGTTGCCGCAGGAGCAAAGGAAACGACCGCAAAGAGCGAAGAAACTGCGGCTGCGGTCCCCGCTCTGGCCGACGGTATTTATCTCGTCGCAACACAGACCTGCCCGAACTGCCGCGTGGCGGAAGCAAAGCTGGCGGCAGCAGGAATCGCCTACGAGAAGGTTTACGCGGAAGAAAACGCGGAACTTTGCAATGCGCTCGGTATCACGCAGGCTCCGACACTCGTGATCGTTTCGGACAGCGGAACGGTTCTTTGCAGGAATCTGTCCGAAATTTTGAAATTCTGCACAAATAATAAGGTGTGATTTTTGACACCGTGGAAATTCTGACATTTCCACGGTGTTTTTTTGTTCAAATTTCGGCATTTGTATGCAGGAGAAAAAATGTGGAAAGTAGTGACAAGAGGGAAAATATGTGATATAATGTTCCCAACCTTATCTAATTGGAGGATATTTTTCAAAATGAAGAAAACTCTTTCCCTTATTCTTGCCGCTCTGATGTGCTCTGCTATGACTGTGACTTCCTTTGCGGAAGAAGCTGTTATTGAAGAAATCGCAGCAGATGATGCCGGTATCATGCTCATTTCCGAAGAAGAAGGTCAGATCGTTGAAGCAGAAGAAGTTGTTCTTGATGCTGAAACCGTCAACGCGATCGCTGTTCTCTGCGGTGTTGAAGTTACCCCCGAATTTGTTGATGCCCTCGTTGCTCTTTTTGCTCCGGTTGCTGAAGAAGTAGTTGAAGAAGCTGCT
>JBGVOJ010000572.1:0-7367 GCA_045126415.1 Eubacteriales bacterium
CCACCCCCCCCCCCGCCCCCCCCCCCCCCCCCCGAAAAAATCATTTCCCCGCAAGCGCCTTCAGCGTTGCTTCGAAGGCTTCGGCAATGCGGCCGGCGGTGTGGACGCCGACGGAGTTGGTTTCTTCGTAGTGGTTTTCGCCCTTGTAGTCTTCGATTTTATCGAAAAACGGTGCGGTTTCGGAGAGCAGGAAGTCGTTCGGTGCAACGATGTATCCGAGTTCGTCGTTCGCGAGACCGCAGATCAGCAGATTATTAAATCCATGTTCGGCGGCGATGTCAACGAGCGGGACCGGATTTTCGTTTTCCGGAGACATCGCCGCAGCGTCGTCAAAGTAGCCGCCGTAGACCAGTTCCGGGAAGATTTCGCCCGGGATCAGCGTCAGCGTGTAGTCCCCGAGCGTGATGACCGACAGCTCACTCACCAGCGCATAGCCGGTGCCGCTGTCTTCGCACGGAATCGCGGTGTTGTCAAGAATGCCGAGGAAACGGTAGTACATGAACGCCGTATTGTCCAGCGGAATGCTGAAAACGGTGCGCGCGGCACTCATCGCCGGTTCCACGGGGATTTCATCCTCTTCCGGAATCGCGAGCAGGTAGTCCGCCAGACGGCGTCCGGTGTAGCGCATGTTTTCCTCATAGGTGGTGAATCCCATTTCCTGACAGAAATCGCGCGTCATCAGCAGACCGCCGACGGCGGCGGGCATATAGAGCATATCGTCGCCGGTTTCCTCCTTGAAAATGTCCGCCATTTCGCCCGGAAAGTCGCGGCTGAGATAGGTGTTGTCACCGCGCAGGGATTCTGCGTGCGCCGTATAGGAAATGATCCGTACACCGCCCGAACCGTCGTCCGGCCGGAAGCGGAGCTGGTGCAGGAAGGAGTCGAAAACCTGCGGATCGCGTGAGTCGCGGAGGGAATCTGCGCCCGCATCCGCAGCACTGTAGGTCAGCGTGCCGGTCTTCCGGTTTTCGTACGCCAGACGCGCTGCTTCAAACGCACCTTTCACAAGGCTCTGCTGGAAGACTTCGTTCTTGCCGTCCACGCCGAACGGCCCCCAGAGACCGAGCGTGTCGATCCCCGCGTGGGTGTGCGTCGCATAGACGTTTACGGCTGCGCAGCCCCACTCGGCACATTCCGCCGCGAGGTCGGTGCGGATGTCTTCCACGTATTTATTGGAAAGTCCCACGCAGTCGATCCCGATCAGCAGAATCCCTTCGCCGCCGCAGTCGATCCATACGGCGGAGGCACGCTGTTCGTCCAGAATGCCGGCGACGTCCCAGCCGTTGTTGTAACCGGCAATGTAAATGGATTCGTCGGAGTCTTCCGGATAGGGAAGGACAACCTGTCCGAAGCCGACGGTCCACTGGCGGTTTTCTTCATTAATTAAATTGGCAAATACTTCTGTAGTCATGGTTTCTCCGGTGGCGCATCCGGTGACGGCGGTCAGCAGAAGGACGGCGGTCATGAGAAGCGAAAACAGTTTGATATGGATTTTTTTCATCGGTGGTACCTCACAGCAGGGCGGCTAAACCATCCAGATTGTGGTAGAGCGAGACGAGAAGGTCGGCAAAACGGATGTCGTTAACCTCTGTCATCAGAAGCGAAACGGCGAGCGATATGACAAACAGAATCACGCCGACGATCACGGCAAGGATAATGCTGAGGACAAAGCGCACGCCGCCTTTTTTGCGTCCGGTGCGCACAATCAGTCCGACGCCGAGAGAGAAGATGAAAGCGAGGAGTCCGGGAATGAGGCTGTGGACTTCAAGAACGGCGGAGTCAAGCGCGGAGAACACGGTGGCGAACATTTCCAGACTGAAGTCGTCTTCGGCGAGCTTTGCGAGAATGTCGTCAATGCCGCGGAAAATGGTGGCAGTGAGAGATGTGCAGAGGATGGTAAGCAGGAGCGCTGCAAGCACGACATAAACGAGAAACAGCTTCCGGCTTATGACTTTTTTCGGTATGGGAAGGGAAGAATCGGTCATAGCGGTTCCTTTTCTGAAAAAGTTTTTATGAATATTTTTATTCTACCATATTTTCGGTCAAAAAGAAAGGATGTCCGGCGAATAATAATGTAAATTTTATAAAAACTATTGAAATCAGCGTGGAAATATATTAAAATTATGAGTATCATTGTATTCAATCTGTAATTGAGATTATCAAACCATATCGGAGGTTTCCAAACGAATGAAAAAGGCAAACTCCCCGTTCCGGAAATCGGTATTTGCTCTCCTGACAGCGGCTCTTCTTCTCTCGGGATCGCTTCTGTCCTGTGAAAAAACCAAGCCGATCACCCCGGTCACGCCCGACGCGGGTGTGACGGATACCACTGCAGATTCCGCAGACTCTGTCGCCGAGGACGAACCTGCGGTCGAAAAGAAGCCCGACGGTTCCGTTGACAGCGACGCGGACGCGATTGAAGGCATTGCCATCCGTTCCGCGGCGGAACTCGCAAAAATCGGTACCAGCGCGAAATATCCCATCGACGGCGATTACGTTCTCGTTGCGGATATCGACCTTTCCACGATTCCCAACTTCACCCCGATCGGCGGGTCCGAAAGTGAATGCGGCATCGTTTCCGGTAAGAATGTCTTCTCCGGTACGTTCGACGGACGCGGACACACTATCCTTGGTCTGAAGATCACCGTCAGTGACACCGACCGTGTACACGTCGGTATGTTCGGCTCCGTCGGTTCCAAGGATAAGAACGACCCGGCGGTTGTCAGGAACCTTGTTCTGAAGGATGTAAACGTATCGGGCAAAGCAAAGGGCGCGGCGACCTACGGCGTTCTCTGCGGTCAGGTCAACGGCAATGCGGTTATTGACAACATCTCCATCATTTCCGGTACCCTGAACGTCGAAAACGATTCCGGCGATATTCTCGGTGTCGGCTCCCTCATCGGTCAGTGCCGTACCAAGAACGAAACCGGCTGCTCCAATGCCACCATTCATATTTCGAATATTTTCACGAATGTGGACGTGACCGGCGACAACAACGGCAACGCGAACTATACAAGCGGTCTGATCGGCCGTATCCGGGCTTCAAACCTCGGTTCTCTCAAGAATGTCCTCCAGCTCGGCTCCGTCGTTCATGAAGGCGGCGCGGGTCAGGCGATCACCGGCGGGGACTCCGACGTCAACGACCTCGAAAACGTATACTACCTCACCGGCTGCGGCAATGAACACCGCGGCATCGGTCAGGCGAAGTCCTACGAATCCCTCTGCGGCGGCAATCTTCCGATGGATGAATCCTACTGGCACCTTGAAGAAGGTCTGTACCCGCTCCCGATCGATACATACGAAAGCCCGCTCTTCTCCGTCCTTGACTTTGTCACCGTAACCCTCGCCGACGGCGACACGGAAGACAAGGTGCAGTCCAGCTTTACTCTCGTGGACGAAGTCATGGGCAAGAAGATCACATGGAAGACCAGCGATGACTCCGTCATCAGGATCGACGGCAAGACCGCGAAGGTCACCAAGCCCGAGTTCGGCTATGCGGACGTGACCATCACGGCGCGTGCCGACGGTATTATGAAGTCCTATGATCTGCGCGTCTTCTCCGGCGTGGTCGGCTATATCGAACGTGACGGCGACAAACTGGTCGCGAAGAATTACCCGGACGGCGTGACTTTCAAGTGGATCGTCAAGAATGCCGCCTCCGGCGCGACGATGGGAACCGCTTCCGGCAAGGACGGCACCTACACGCTGACCTCCAAGGATGAAAACGGCATGGTAACCCTCGAAGTCGAAGGCTACGACGACGCGGTTTACTACCACAGCAATATCCCGACGTTCTACATCGAAAGCGAACGTGCATATTACGACGTCTCCAAGGGCGGTTACAACAGCGCGAAGCTGCAGATCATCACTACCCCGGAATTCCCGGATACCAGGTACAACGGCGATATGCAGATCAAGCTCCGCGGCAACTCCACGGCATATCAGGCAAAGCGCCCGTTCCGCATCAAGCTTGACGAAAAGGCGGCTCTGTTCGGCATGGAAGAAAGCAAGCACTGGTGCCTGCTCGCCAATGTCTACGACCGCACCAACCTCCGCAACAAGCTTTCCTACGACTTCGGTATGGCACTGGGTCTTGCGACCTGTGAATCCAACTTTGTCAACGTGATCTTCAACGGTGAATACTACGGTATGTACCAGCTTACGGAAGCGATCCGTGCGGAAAAAGGACGCGTGGACATCTTCAACTGGGAAGAAGAAGCGGAAGACGTCGCAAAGGCGATTGCGAAGAAGGAAGGCCTGTCGAAGGACGAACGCGACAAGCTGGAAGAAAACCTGACAAAGAATCTGTCGTGGATCACGTCCGGCAAGTTCGGCAACTACACCATTTCCGATTACGTGGATACCTCCGGTTACGATATCACCGGCGGCTATCTCATCGAAAACGACTACTACTACGACGAAGTTTCCAAGTTCACGACGAAGAACGACATGAAGCTCCAGCTTCAGAATCCGGAATATCTCAACTCGAACGCAGACATGATGAATTACCTGAAGGATTACATTCAGGATATGGAAGACGCGATCTATGCGCCGAACCGCCGGAACGCGGACGGCAAGCACTATTCCGAATACATGGATGTGGATTCGTTCGTTGACTTCTGGATGGTCAATGAAGTATTCAAGAATGTTGAACTTCTGTACAAGAGCTGCTATCTGTACAAGGATGTCGGCGGACTCATCACCTGGGGCCCGATCTGGGATATGGACTGGACCTCCGGCAACCACGTCAACCTCGGCGGCAACGGCGGCAAGTACAACACCTGGTGGCACAGCGAAAGCCAGGACCGTGAATACTGGTACCGCGCACTGTACAACGACCCGTGGTTCGTCCTCAAGCTTTATGAACGCTGGAGCGAAATCCAGGGCAACATCGACGATGTGATGTCCGAGCTGGAAGTCTGGAACGAAAAGCTCGCCGGACCGTCCGTGATCGACAACAGCCGCTGGGGCTACGACTGGACGCATGAAAAGGAAGTCAACACCTTCCGTCAGTGGATGATCGACCGCCGTGAATGGATGAACAAGCAGATGGAAACGCCCGAGACGCTGATCGAATCCTTCGGCTACTATACGGCGTCCAATAAGATCGGCATCACCGGCCTGTACGAAGGTGCGGACTTCTACGAACTGCACATGACGGTGCTGGACGAAAAGATCAAGTCGGCGGATCTCTTCATCAACGGCGAATTCGTCCGTACACTCGACGGCATCAAGACCGGCGACAAGATCCGCATCGAAGCCTCCGAACTGCGCGAATCCGGACTGTACAATGCTGTGGAAATCATGGCAAAGGACGCAGGCGGCAATTACCTGACTATCCGCAAGCGTTTCGGTCAGAACGGTACCTCCGCATTCGAAGCGGACTATATCTATCTGATGAGCAGATAAAAATGGTGTTTTGTGGGAAAAACTTTTTTCCAAAAAAGTTTTTCCCACACCCCTTTTCAAAAAACTTTATACGATAAGAATTATGGGGGACTACAAAAATCCCCATTTTTTGCGGTATGATTTTAGGGGAAAGTGCCATTGCAATCGGGAGGGAGATATGGTATTATTTAGCCTGTAAAATGAATGAAGGGATTAATTAACAAAATGAAGAAAACCTTATCTCTGGTTCTTGCGATGATGATGCTTCTCTTGGCATTCACCGCTTGCTCCGATAACAGCGCGGATGATGCCGGCGAAACCGCCGCGCCCACGGCATCCGCGGAAAACGCAGGTGCGGAAGCAGCAACGGACGCAGGTTCCGAAGAACCCGCGGAAACCACCCGTGAAGACGTGAAGGACGGTCTCGGCGAATACAATTTCGACGGTCTGACATACCGTGCGGCACAGCCGGAAAGCAGCTCCTACGAATTCTACGCGGAAGAACTGACCGGCGAATCCACCAACGACGCCGTTTACAACCGTAATCTCAAGATCGAAGAACGCTTCAACACCAAGATCGAGACGATCAATTTTGCAAACACCACTGCGGTCATCACCGAAGTACAGAATCTCGTTACCTCCGGTACGGACGCGTTTGAAGTGGCTACCCACGTGGCATACAAGGCGTATACCCCCATCGGCACCGGCTCCTACCGCAACTGGTACGACGTTCCGACCGTGGACTTCACCCGTCCGTGGTGGAACAACCTTGCAAACACTCAGAACACCATCAACGGTATTCTCTACACCGCGACCGGTGACATCAACATCACCTCTCTGCTGAACACCTACGCGATGTTCTTCAACGTGGACGTTGCGCAGAATTTCGGCATCAGCGCGGAAACCCTGTACAATCACGTTTACGAAGGTACATGGACCATTGACAAGATGATCGAGCTGACCTCCTCCATTTACGTGGACGAAAACGGTGACGGTATCCGCGACAACGGTGATACCTACGGTTATGCGGCATGGCCGGGCATCTCCTCCGACGCATGGCTCGCGGCATTCGACCAGCCGATTTCCACCAAGGACGAAGAAGGCTTCCCGCAGGCAGCCATCATGACGGACAAGACCGTTGCGGCTCTCGAAAAAATCTATAACTATTACAACAATACCGACGGCGCGCTCGGTACGACCACCGGTCTCATTTCCGCAGAATACGAAGTGACGATGTTCGTGAACAATCAGGTCGTTATGGTTCCGTCCATCTTCAACGACGCATTCACCGAATACCGTCACATGGACGCGACCTACGGCATCGTTCCCTATCCGAAGTGGGACGAAGCGCAGGAACAGTACCTCACCAACGCGCGTGACCAGTACACTGTCATCGGTATCCCGCTCTCCAAGACCGACGATTCTCTCGAATTCATCGGCGTTGTCACCGAAGCACTCGCAGCGGAAAGCTGGAGAACCGTCTTCCCGGAATACTATAACGTCGCCCTCAAGGGTAAGTATTCCTCCGACCGCGATACCGCAAACATGGTAGACCTCGTCCTCGCCGGCCGTAACTTCGACTTCGCCTTCCTCTTCGGCGAACAGCAGTTCCAGCGCCTGCCGTACTTCTTCCGCGACCTCCTCGCAGCAGGCGACACCAACTTCGCCTCCAAGTACGCCAAAATCGAAAAAGCCCTCAACAAATCCCTCGACAAGCTCAAGACTTTCTACGGGTATGAGGGGTGAATTTTCTCGGGGAAACCTTTTTACAAAAAGGTTTCCCCGAACCCTTTCAAAAAAACTTTAAACTATTGTATAAGCAAAGAAAGTGCAGATTTGAAGAAACAAAACGGCTGTATGTTTTACAGAAATTTTGTTCCTTCAAATCTGCACTTTCTCTGTTGATCCATTTCGTTTGAAAGTTTTTGAGGATGGGGGTTGGGGTAGGAACATTTTAAAAAACTTCCTTCCCCAAAAAA
>JBGVOJ010000573.1:0-3788 GCA_045126415.1 Eubacteriales bacterium
CGGAGAGATCTCCGTATAAGCTGTCACTCATAAAATACCCCTTTGATAATTATATTTTTGTTTCCGCCTGTCAATGGGACGGCAGCATAACTTCATTATTATTATAACATATATTTACGTAATTTTGAACATTTTCAAAAAAATTTTACGTGGCTATATCCATAGAAATCCGGTTGTGTTCCTGTAAAATTTATATGAATTTTGACAATATGCAACAAAATTTCGTTTTATCCGGTATCAGATACCGAGAATCATGGAAGCTACACGGAAATACAGCAGCAGCGAGACCGCGTCGCAGATGGTCGTGATAAACGGGCTTGCCATCACGGCGGGGTCAAAGCCGATCCGCTTTGCCACAACGGGAAGGATACCGCCGATGAACTTCGCAACAACGACGGTCAGGCTGATCGTGACGGAAACCGTCAGGGCCACACCGATGGTTACATTGTCCACGGCCAGCATTTTGAGGAAATTGACAGCTGCGAGAGTGATACCGCAGAGGATGGAGACGCGGAATTCCTTCCAGACGATCTTCAGGATATCACTCATATGGACTTCGCCGATGGAGAGGCTTCGGATGATCGTGACGGACACCTGCCCGCCCGCATTCCCGGCGGTTCCCATCAGCATCGGCATGAACGCGATCAGCGCGCCGTTGGCGGTGAGCTGTCCTTCGAAATACTGGAGAATCTTGCTGGTGAAGACCGATGAAATCATGAGGAACAGCAGCCACGGGATGCGCATTTTCCACGTTTCGAAAACCGTCGTTTTGAAGTAGGTCTTTTCGGACGGCGTGATCGCCGCCATGATCTCGATGTCCTCGGTGCTTTCGTCTTCGATGACGGTCAGGGCGTCGTCACTGGTGACGATCCCGACGAGACGGTTTTCGCCGTCGGTCACGGGAAGTGCCACAAAGCCGTATTTCTTCATCGTACCGACCACGGATTCCCGATCTTCCAGCACATTGGCTGTGATGACTTCGGTTTCCATCAGTTCATCGACCGTAGGGTTTTCGTCTTCGCTCATGATGAGGTCTTTGACGGAAATAACGCCGATCAGATGACGGCTTGGGTCGGTGACATAGCAGTCGTAGACGGTTTCCTTCTCTACACCGGATTCCCGGATGTTCCGGAAAACCTGTTCCCGTGTCATCCACGCCTTGAGTTCGACAAACTCGGTCGTCATGATGGTACCTGCGCTGTTTTTGGGGTAACGCAGGATCATGTTGACCTGTTCCCGCTTTTCGTACGGCGTATTCTTGATGATCCGCTTGACGACGTTCGCGGGCATTTCTTCGATTATGTCGACCATATCGTCCACAAACAGACCGGCAATGACATTCCAGAGTTCGCGGTCGCTGAATACGTTGATCAGCGTTTCCTGTACGTCGGATTTAAGATAGGCAAAACATTCCGCCGCCGTTTCCTTTGGAAGCAGGCGGAACAGGATCGGGATATCATCGACGGGAAACTCGTTGAGAAGAACGGCAATATCGGCAGCCTGCAGCTCCATCAGGGTACTTCGGAGCGTCATATAATCCTTATTTACCAGAAGTTCCTGAATTTCATTCATCATATTTCGCTCCTCCTTGATGGAATTTATTTCGTCATTCCGCAGCTTCTTCGGCAGTCTGAATGAGTTTACCGACAGCTTCGGTCATATTTTCCGCCTTGAATGCGGCAGTTCCGACAACGAAGACGTTCGCGCCGGCTTTGGTACATTCCGCAATCGTTGCGGGAGCGACGCCACCGTCCACCTGAATTTCACATTCCGGCTTGTTGGCGTCGAGGTAATCGCGGATCTCGCGCACCTTCGGCATCATGTCCGCCATGAATTTCTGACCGCCGAAACCGGGTTCGACCGTCATGACAAGAACCAAGTCGATATAGGGGACAAACGGGAACACGTCCGATGCCGGACACTTCGGTTTCAGGGAAACCGCAGCGTTCATACTGAGGGACTTGATGTATTTAAGGGTTTCGATCAGTTCTTCCTGCTCCATGGTATCGGAGTGAAGTGTGATCGACGATGCACCCGCTTTTTTCAGCGTGTCAATGTAATCGCAGGCACGTACAGTCATCATATGTACGTCGAGCGGGAGGTCGGTAACGGCATGAATCTGTTTGATGATATCAAAGCCGAAGCTGATGTTGGGGACATAGACACCGTCCATCACGTCGCAGTGCAGCATGACGGCACCGGAAGTTTCGGCACGGCGGAGTTCGTCTTCCAGATGCAGGAAGTCGGCGGCAAGGAGAGAGGGGGCGATTTTCATTTTCATAGTGAATACCTGCGCTGTTCGTTAGAATATATTTTGCGGCAGTCTTCCGGTAGCCGGAAGTGACAGTGCGGCATACACTGTCTGTGACGGGATTTCCCGTCTGAATCCGTATTCCGATCGGAGGCCTGCCCACAGAAGTTCAGAAAAAAGGATGTCGGAAATCGGAACGGTTTCCGGTCGTTTGTCAGAAATGCGTCGGATGAGTCCGGACTCCGGCGCATTTCTTATTCGGAAAGAAGGCAGACGGCGTGCGCGGAAATGCCTTCTCCGCGTCCGGTGAAACCCATCTTTTCTTCGGTGGTGGCTTTTACGTTGACACGTTCGCGCGGAATATCGAGAACTTCCGCGACGGAGGTTCGGATTTCTTCAATATACGGGGATATTTTCGGTTTCTGCGCAACGATGGTCATGTCGGCATATTCCACCGCAAAACCTTTGCGTTCCAGAATCGCCGCCACGTCTTTCAGCAGAATGCGGCTGTCGATGTTTTTATAGGCATTATCGCTCGGCGGGAACTGATAACCGATATCGCGTTCTCCGGCAGCACCGAGCAGTGCGTCCATGAGAGCATGAAGAAGCACGTCGCCGTCGGAATGCGCGAGAAGTCCTTCTTCGGACTCCACCGTCACTCCGCCGAGAACCAGCGGCTTGTCCGGGCAGAAGCGGTGTGCGTCGTATCCGTGTCCGATTCTCATACTGTATGCTTCCCTTCTGTTGTTTTTTCGCGGATGGCAAGGATCATTTCCGCCATCATGACATCTTCCGGATAAGTCACTTTGATGTTGAACCGTCCGGTATCGACCAGTTTCACGCTGAAACCGAGCCGTTCACAGAGCATACAGTCATCCGTTGCGGTGACGTGATCCTTGACAGCCATATAAGCGGCGGCGCGGTACATATCCGCCATGAACACCTGCGGCGTCTGCACGAGCCATGTGTTTTCCCGGTCGATGGTTTCAGTGATGGTATCCGCACCGTTGGTTTTCTTGATGGTGTCGACCACACGGGACGCGCAGGCAGCGGAACCGCTGACATAAGCGGTCTCCATCACGGCTTCGATATTGTCCGGCGTGACAAGGCAGCGCGCGGCATCGTGGATGGCGACAAAATCACACGCCGGATTGACAGCGTCAAACCCCATTTTGGCGGATTCCTGGCGGGTCGATCCGCCCGCGATGACTTTGGTCAGTTTGGTAATCCCGTGATCGCGCAGGATTTTCGTGCAGCCCTCAATGTCTGCGGCGCGGGTGACGACAACAATTTCGTGAATCTCCGGAGACTGTTCAAATGCCAGCGCACTGCGCACCAGCACCGGAAGTCCGCCGATTTCAATGAACTGTTTCGCACGATCGTCGTTCATTCGTGTTCCGTTTCCGGCGGCGAGAATGATTGCGGAGTTGAACCGCTTTTTTCCGCCGGCAGCACGGATCAGTGAAGACAGCTTTCCCATAATAACCTCATTTTTCATGAATATCTTTGCTTTTTATTATACCACAGATTCACAGTA
>JBGVOJ010000574.1:0-2486 GCA_045126415.1 Eubacteriales bacterium
ACGGGAACAGCACCCACGTGTATCCGCCGAGCGGCAGGATGCAGTTGGTCGTCACGCCGGTGTTGCGGGCGATGGCACGCGCCACGCGGAGACGTTTCAGTGCACCTTCGCGCAGGTACGGGTATTCCGTGTCCTCACGAAGCACCTGCAGCATCCGTTCGAGGATGCGTGTGTGGATTTCGCCGTAATCGCCGGGCCAGCTGATTTCCATTTTTCCGCTGACGCGCTTGACGTAGATCAGGTGACGGGGAAGGTCAAGCTCCTCAACCTCCCAGACACGTCCGGCGAGAGCGAAACGGTCGCCGACCGGCGGGGGCGTTGTGATCACGCCGATTTCATCCGATTCGCACCGGACGGTGTAGTCCTCGGAATCCTTGAAGACGGCATAGAATTTGAAGGAATTTGTCAGTTTTTCGCCGCGTAAGCCGACGATCAGTTCGCGCTCGTCCGTCATTTCCAGCCAGTCGTTGTTGATCATGGACAGAAGCAGGGTTTTGTAGTCCATTTCGTCGATATGTGCAAACGGCGGCAGGGAGAGCACGCGTGCGGCAAGTTCCTTCGCTGTGATCGCGCCGTTTGACGCGACGATGGACAGGGTCTGCTGGAAGAGCAGGCTGAACGGGCAGTTCCGGATGAACGGCGGTTCGATGAAGCGTTCCTCGATGTACAGCTGCACGATGGCAATCGCCTGCAGGAGATTCCACGGAATGAGCTGCGGCAGAGGGGTGTTCGGAAGCGCGGTTTCCTCGCGGAAGACCATCATCATTTCCGGCGGATCGCCGCGCCGTCCGCTTCGTCCGAGACGCTGCAGGAACGACGACACCGTGTTCGGCGAACCCTGCTGGATGACGCGTTCGAGACGTCCGATGTCGATGCCGAGTTCCAGCGTGACCGTGGCACACGCGACGGCTTTCATCTCGTCGTTTTTCATCTTCATTTCAGCTTCTTCGCGGATGCTCGCCGACAGAAAGCCGTGGTGGATCAGGAAGACGTCCGGTTCGTGCCGGTATTCCGCGATTTCACGCAGGGTCGCGCACATATAATCCGTCTCCTCGCGGGAGTTGGAGAAAACGATGGCTTTTTTGTCTTTCGTGGATTCGTAGATGTACTCGTAGCCGGGGTCCATCGAGATTTCTTCCTGACGGCGGTTTCCTTCGGGCGTCGGAAGGTCGGCAACGTCGGGACCGCCTATATAGAAATGCTCCATCCCGAGACGCCAGCGGATTTTTGCCGGAGGAATGTCCGGAATGACCGTGTCGCGTCCGCTTCCGGCACCGAGCCACGCCGCCGCACGGGACATATCCCCGAGGGTGGCGGACAGACCGATCCGGCGCGGAGACGCGCCCGTCTTTCCGCGCAGTCTCGCGAGCTGACAGATGATCTGGTTCCCGCGGTCACAGCCGGTGAGGGTGTGGATTTCGTCAATGACGACGTAACGAAGGTCGCCGAACAGACGGATGAGGTCGGACGAGCGGGTCATCAGCATACATTCGAGCGATTCCGGCGTGATCTGCAGGATGCCGCGCGGATCCTTGAGCGCCTTTGTCTTGTGCGACTGCGCGACGTCGCCGTGCCAGTGGTAGACGGGGATGCCCGTTTCGTCGCACAGTTCGGAAATGCGCCCGAACTGGTCGTTGATGAGGGATTTCAGCGGAGCAATGTAGATTGCTCCAATGGAGGTCGGCATGTCGTCGTAGAACTCGGACAGGATGGGGAAGAATGCCGCTTCCGTTTTGCCCGACGCGGTCTGGGACGGGAGCAGGATGTTGTGATCCGAGCCGAAGATGATCTCCGCCGCCGAGACCTGCACGGGGGAGAGGGATTCCCATCCGTGGGTATATATGAATTCCCGGATGAACGGGGAATATTGATCGAATACGCTCATAATACCTCCAAAAAAGGCTAATGGGGATTTCTCATTAGCCTTATTTTACACTCATGCGTTCGTTTAATGTTTACGAAAATGTAAACTTTGTTCGTTTTAAAATTCGATATCGTCAAGGGTGATCTTCGGACGTGCTTCGGCGGGTTTCCGTTCACCGTCGGAAACGGGGACGGCAGCGGCGGATGCACCGTCGTCGGCATCGTCGACTTTCGCGGAAACCGTGGAACGCTGTACTGAGCCCGCGATGTCGGCGAAGGTTTTGTCCGTGTTGGTGTACAGCAGGTCGAGCAGGGTCACGAAGTCGCGGATGATCTCACGCGGGGTAATCATCGTGTCCGCGCCGGTGCGGTCGAGAGAGGTCATCAGGAAGGACTTCATGTCGTTTTCCGTCACGCGGACGTCCCATTTGTGATACTCGCCGTGGAGGGAAGCGAGACGGATGACCAGTGCGTACAGTTCGCTGTCGGACAGGCGTTTCAGGCGGATGACCGGCTGCATGAGACTTTTCAGTTCCCCGCCGCCGTAGCGTCCGTCCGCGAGACGGCTGCGCAGGGCTTCGTAGCTGAACAGGCCGCGCCGGCTGTCCTCAAGGAACTGCGGG
>JBGVOJ010000575.1:0-2215 GCA_045126415.1 Eubacteriales bacterium
GTGTTTTCTCGACGGACCTGTTCAACCCTGTGTCGATGGTGCATACGGGCGATATGGACGTTCTGGAAGTCAAGTACGACCGGTTTCTTCCCGATATCGTCAAAATGGCGATCTATCCCGTCGCGCACGACCGGGAATCGATGTCCAAGTACGAAGTATGCCGTAAATTCGGTTAATTTGTCCGGCGATTTGTACGGCTGTACGTCGATGGGACGGTGCCGCCGCACAGACGAAAAAAATTCAATATTTTTTAACAGAAAAGGAATATACAAAAATGTCATTTAATGATATCTTTAAGAATAGCTTCATGGAAAGAGCCGTAGAGTTCTCCATCCTTGACACGCTCATCTCCCTCGTTCTCGCGTATGCGCTCGGTATGTTCATTTACTTCGTTTACAAGAAGACCTATCAGGGCGTTATGTTCTCCCAGTCCTTCGGCGTATCCCTCATCGCTCTCACGATGATCTCCACCTTCATCATCCTCGCTGTTACCTCCAACGTCGTTCTGTCCCTCGGTATGGTCGGTGCGCTCTCCATCGTAAGATTCCGTACCGCTATCAAGGATCCCCTGGACGTTGTATATCTTTTCTGGGCAGTCGGTGTAGGTATCGTTCTCGGCGCATGTATGTACCCGCTTGCTGTGATCGGCTCCGTCATCGTCGGCGTTATCCTTCTCATCTTCGTTCGTGCGAAGACTCCGAACTGTGACTACATTCTCGTTGTGGAATGCGACAATGACGCTGCAGAAGCAAAGGCCGCTTCCATCATCAATGAAGGCGCAAAGAAATCCGCAATCAAGTCTAAGACTGTTGCAAAGGGCTATCTCGAAGTTACATACGAAATCAAGCTCGACGGCAGCAGCACCGAATTTGTAAATAAGCTCACCGCGACCGACGGTATTGAAAAGGCTGTTCTCGTAAGCTACAACGGCGACTACATGGCATAAAGCCGGGCGTAAAGCGATACCTTGAATCAGATAAACGGATGTCCGGGAATACCTCTTCACTGCCGACGGAAAGTTTTTATAAAGGAGAAGAAAAAACATTATGGCAACGAAATTACTGGTTATTGACGATGAAGCAAATATTTGCGATTTACTGAAAATTTATTTTGAAAACGAAGGCTACGAAGTAAAAACTGCCAGCGACGGTATTGAAGGGCTCAGCTATTTCAAGATGTACGAACCGGATCTTGTCCTGCTCGACATCATGCTTCCGAAGAATAAGGACGGCTGGCAGGTCTGCCGCGAAATCCGCGAAATCTCCTCCAAGCCGATCATCATGATCTCCGCTGCCAAGGTAGAGGTTGTGGACAAGATCCTCGGTCTGGAACTCGGTGCGGATGACTTTGTCACCAAACCGTTTGACACCAAGGAACTTGCCTCCAGAATCAAGGCCGTTCTCCGCCGCTACTCCGCTCACGATATCCAGAACGACGACGAGACCATCAAGTTCGAAAACATCGAAATCAGCCGCAGCAAGTATGAGCTGAAGCTGAAGGGCAAGACCGTCGATATTCCCCCGAAGGAACTCGATCTCCTGTACTTCCTTGCATCGAACTTCAACCGTGTCTTTACGCGTGACCAGCTTCTCGACAAGGTCTGGGGCTTCGATTACCTCGGAGACTCCCGTACCGTTGACGTTCACGTCAAGCGTCTGCGTGAAAAGCTCGAAGGCGTTTCCGATAAGTGGACTCTCAAAACCGTCTGGGGTGTCGGCTACAAGTTCGAATTGATTCAGTAATTTATAAAAACAAGGTTCGGGGTTGATGTGCATACGTCAACCCCGAATTGGTTTCGGAGAACTGCGGTATGTTTAAAAGTGTTTTTGTAAAATATATTTCGGCGTTTATGCTGATCAATATTCTGAGTATCTTTTTGTCCACCTCGGTGATTACGACGCTGGTGAATACGTATGACGAGAATAACAAGAGCCGTGCGCTGGCGAATATCGCGTATTCCGTGACGACGTTCATCATCGACGACTACACGACCAGCGGAGAAATGAGCTTCAACGACTACTTGAACAAATCGGTTTATCCGATCAAGCCGTTGCTCGACTCTCTGGACGGCAACGTGGAGAATCTGATTATTTTCATCGCGGACGGGGAAGGAAATGTCAAGCTGATCGGCGGGGCACCTCATTCCGACCGCTATGCCGGGGATGACGGGATCGTCTCGGTCGGGGAAGAACTGGCGTATCCGGCATCCGTAACG
>JBGVOJ010000576.1:0-2682 GCA_045126415.1 Eubacteriales bacterium
AGTCCTTCTTCATGACCGGTGACATCTCCATCATGGACAACTACGGTACCTGGTGCATGATGTTCAATAAAGGAATCATCAGCGACTTCGGTCTCGAAAATCCGTACGACCTCGTTCATGACGGCTCGTGGACGATTGACAAGCTCGCCGAAATGTCCCTCACCGCGACTCTTGATATCAACGGCGACGGCAAGTGGACGGAGGACGACCAGTACGGCTTCATCAGCGAAGGCTACAATACATACGGTCTCTACATCTGCTTCGGCGAAAAGATCACCGACAAGGACGAGAACGACCTTCCCGTTTTCGCCTACAGCTCCGAACAGGCGATCAACTCCCTTATCAAGAGCATTGAAGTCCAGTATTCCGACGGCTGCAATATGGGTCTGTTCCCCGGTCTGTCCCGTGAAGCGCAGTTCCAGGCGGGCGGCGGTCTCTTCTACTTTGCGGGTATGATCAACATCACGTCCTTCCGTGACAGCGAAACCGACTTCGGCGTCATTCCTGCACCGAAATATACCGAAGATCAGGAACAGTACTACTCTACCTACAGCCCGGAAAACATGACCGCGTACTCCATCCCCGTGACCGTGATCGATTCCGCGCGCACCGGCGACATCCTCGAAGCAATGGCGGCATTCTCCGCATATACCCTTACCCCCGCGTATTACGACAAGACCCTCATGGGCAAGTCCGTACGTGACGCGGAATCCGAACCGATGATCGAACTCATCCTGAACAGCCGCAACTTCGACCTCGGCTCCATTTTCAACTGGGGCAACACCGCATCCACTGTACGCGGTATGAACGACGCCAACACCGTCGCGTCCGCTCTCCAGAAGGTCGAAAAGGCTGCCAACAAGGCCATGCAGAAGTTCATCGACAGTCTGGAACTGGGAGAATAAGTTTTCCGGAGAACTCCGTCGAACTCATGTTGAAAAAACAAAAAAATGGGATTTCATTTATTGGAATCCCATTTTTCTTTTCGGGCAGCCGCGGGGAGAACAGGGCGGAATTTTTTTTCGGGAGCGGTGAAAAAAGTACGCGGAAGCAGAGAAAAAAACGTCGATGATTCTTTACAATAAAGGTTTTTTGTGGTATAATTCGTTTGTGTATGAGAAAAAACGTGAATTGTTTAATGCGATAATGAAAATGTGAATCAATATTGAATCACGTGGAATCATGATCTGCCGCCTGTTTGTGTCCGGAATGAGACTGTATGGCCTTGAAAAATAAATTGTGAAATTCCGGGATATTCTGTTTCCGGAAGGGAACAGGCAGGACGGGATGGGCGGAAAAGAGAGGGAACGGAGAATGAATAATAATCGTTTCGGGGCACTTCTGGAGGATTTGATGACGATTGCTGACGTGAAAAATATCACGCTGGCACAGGAACTTCAGTATGATGTCTCCTACATCAGCAAGTGGGTGAACGGCCGGATGCTGCCGTCAGAACGCGGTGTGGAAAAGATCCTGCATGGGATCAGCAGCTGTATCACCGCTTCGGTGGATGATGAAAAACGCGATTTGCTGTACCGGAAATACAGTGTATTCTGTATGGAAGATCTGGAGCAGGTCATTTTTGATAATCTGCTGATTGAGTACAATTATGTAAAAAATCTGAAAGTCGATACCGGTTCGGAAATTGCGCCGCAGATTGTCTGCTATCCGGAACTGACACTGCTGCAGTTTGTCAATAAGATGCGGCATCCCGTGCTGCGGAAGGTGGAATCTCTGGAGGTTGTTGCCATGATCGATCTTCTGGCGATGGATAAAAACTGCCAGACGGTGATTGCGGAGCTGCAGGATAACTATAACAATTCCGTTGACCGGAAGTATCCGGGAGTGCATTTTTCCATGCTGATCGACACGTCTCTGGATCATGGGAATACCCTTCGGAACATGGAACTTATCCTGAATATGATCAGCAATTTCTCCAGCGTGGATTTCGATCTGTATGAGTCCAAACAGGCGATCGGAAAACTGATTTTTACGGTCAGGGAAGGCTTTACGATTTCCGGTATGATGACGGATTCCAATCACTGTATTGCCGTCACAGCCAGTGAAAATCCGGAAATCAGCAGTGTAATGTATGATAAACTGAAGTCTTTCTGCGGACATTCCAATCAGATTCTGGAGCATGCCTCCGTTCCGGAATTTCTCAGCGGCAATAATTATATGAAATCGATCCTTTCGGAACAGCAGTACTGGCTGATAAGTTCCGTGACGGAGCATTTTCTGCCGGAAGATCTGTTCGAGGAACTTCTGGAAGAACAGGTGAAAGGTCAGCAGGATGCGGAAACACTCGCTCTGATCCGTAGAAACCATGTTCTTGTCCGGAATATTATGGGTGAGATGACGACAAAGATCCTGCTGTATGAGTCTGCTCTTCAGAATTTTATGGTTACGGGGGAAATGGATCTGTTCTGCTGCAAAGTGTGCCTGACAACAAAACAACGGCTCCGGTATCTGGAAAATATGGTGGAAAAGCTCAAACAGAATCCGGGAATAGAGGTACGGGTATTCAGTACGGAATATCTGAATAATTTCCATCTTGTCAACACGCCGAATGTTTTCTGTTCGGATTCCATCAGCTATATCCGCCTGAAGAATCAGGCAGGCGTTGGGATTCTCAACAAAGTTTCGGTCAGCCGGATGTTTGTGAAATCTCTTGATGTAATA
>JBGVOJ010000577.1:0-18357 GCA_045126415.1 Eubacteriales bacterium
ACGGTACATACATCCAATGGATCCTGAAACTCGGAACCCCCATCGCCCTGCAGGATCTGCTGGTCAGCATCTCGTTTCTTGCGATTCTCGCGATTGTCAACAGTCTCGGACTCAATGAATCTGCCGGGATCGGCATTGCGGAAAAGGTATGCGCCTTTATCATGCTGCTTCCGTCCGCTTTCATGCAGTCCATGTCCGCGTTCGTGGCGCAGAACATCGGTGCCAAAAAGCCCGACCGTGCGAAAAAGGCACTGCTGTGCGGGATCGCTTCTTCCTTCGCAGCGGGTGTGGTCATGGGATATATCACCTTCTTCCACGGTGATCTGCTTGCCGGAATCTTTGCAAAGGAAGCGGCAATTATCGTTCCGGCAGCGGAATATCTGAAAGCGTACGCGATCGACTGCCTGCTGACGGCATTCCTGTTCTGCTTCATCGGGTATTTCAACGGCTGCGGGAATACCACGTTCGTGATGATTCAGGGAATTGTCGGCGGTATCTGTGTCCGTCTGCCGCTTTCATGGATTTTCAGTAAGATCGAACCGGTATCGCTGTTCCGCATCGGACTTGCAACGCCGCTGTCCACGGTGGTGCAGATCCTTCTGTGCGTGATTGTTTTTATTTACTTCGGGAAAAAACAGACCGGTTTTGAAAAAGAAAAATAAGAAAAACACCTCACCGCCGTTATGGCAGTGAGGTGTTCTGCATTTGCGTGAAGATTTCTGACGTTTTTATAAGGGGAGACCATAAATTTTTCCGGAACAGGGGAAAAAGCGCGATATAGGTGTAGATTTTTCCATCATAATTCTGTATAATAAAAGTACCAAACCGCAACAGAAAGGCGAAGGCATATGTATCCGATAACAGAAAGAGCGGCACAGCTCAGAGAAGCAGCGATTGCCAATAAATACAGCGACCTGATTTTCGGTCAGCGGGACTACTGGTTTTACAGGGGGATCCTCAGCTGCGGAGAAACTGCGGAACGGATGGAATGTATTTCCGCGGGACTTTGTTCCGTGCTGGAAAACATCCGTCCCTGCATCTTCCCCGGGGAACGGATCGTGGGTTACAATTTTTCGGACGGAAGCAAAGAATACACCTGGCATAGGGACGACACACTCCGTCAGTGGCAGCCGTCCACGATGTTCACGGAAGAAGAGATGGAGTGGTTTATCGCCAACCGCGGAAAAGCGGCTTCCCGGCTCGGTGTGCCGCCGCAGGAACAGGCCGTTCCCATCTGGGGACTGTGGGCGTGCTGGGAAACGCCGGAGGACAAGGCGATTCTGGAAGATTTTTCTGCCTGCGGGCACATCATCTCCGACAATCATTCCGTGATCGGGTACAATATGGTGCTGACCCTTGGCGTGGAAGGACTGCTTGACAAGATCGCCTCCTTCCGGAACAGCAACGGAAATCTTCCCCTGTACGATGCCTGTGAACGGGTCTGCCGCTCATTCGGCGTGTTCATGCGCCGGTACGGAGAAGAAGCCGCACGTCTGGCAGCGGAGGAAGCGGAGCCCGTCCGGAAAGCGGAACTGGAACAGATCGCCGCCGACTGTGACTGGATCGCTGTCCATCCGCCGAAGAACTTCCGTCAGGCAGTGCAGACCGTCTGGTTTGCCCATATTCTCAACACCTTTGAGGACGAAATCAATGCCAACTCCGTGGGACGGCTCGATCAGATCCTCTATCCCTTTTATAAAAACGATATTGAAGCCGGTATGCTGACAGAGGAAGAAGCCGCGGAGCTGATCTGCTGTCTCTGGATCAAGCTGTACCGGAACTACGACGTGCAGCAGTCCGCCGTCGGCGGAACCATGCCGGACGGAAGCAGCGCTGTCAACGAGCTTTCCTGGCTGATGCTGGACTCCACGGAGCAGCTGGACTTCATCCGCTGTCTCTCCGTCCGGTACGGTGCCTCCACGGACAAGGCATTCCTGCAGAGAGCGCTGGAAGTGGTGGGACACGTGCAGAAAGGGGTTCCGTTCTTCTTCAACGATGACGTGATGATTCCCGCACTGGAGAGAGCCGGAATTTCCCATAAGGACGCCTGCGACTATACCCAGATCGGCTGTGTGGAAACGGTGATCCCCGGAAAGCACAATCCCCATGCGGTGACCTCCCGCTGCAATCTGCTGAAATGTCTGGAATACGTTTTCGGCAGAGGACACAGCATGATGAAACCGGAACTGCTGCCGGGTATTGATACGGGAGAACTGGAACAGATTCCTACCTTTGAGGCGTTCTATGACGCGGTGAAAGCGCAGATCGCCCACATGATCGAGCGTACTGCCGTGATGCTGAAGCGCTCCGCACCGCTCGGGAAATATTCGCCCAAACCGGTGAAATCCCTGCTGTCCGAGGGATGTCTGGAATCCGGACGGGACTTCAACGATGAGGGATGCCTGTACGACACGTACCAGATGATGCTCATGGGTGTTCCGAATCTGGCAGACTCCCTGATGGTCATAAAGGAATATGTGTACAATAAAAAATCCCTGACTCTGCCGGAGATGAAAACCGTTCTGGAAGAAAACTTCCCGGATGAAGTACAGCGGGTGGAATGGGTCAACAAGGTACCCAAATACGGCAACGGCATCGAGGAAGTGGACGCACTCGCGACAGACATCATCTCCTATGCCTGCGACTGTATCGAAGCCATGGAGAAAAAATACGGCATCGCGCTCCACGCACAGCCGTTCACCTATCTCTGGATGATCGAATTCGGCGCCAATACTGCGGCAACACCGGACGGACGGCGCAAAGGGGAAATCATGGCCTACAGCATGTCTCCCATGCAGGGACGGGATTTCAACGGACTTACCGCGCTCATGCACTCCCTGTGCTGCCTTCCCACCAAACGTACTCCCGGCACCACCTCCGCCATTGTGGAAATCGATCCCCAGCTGTTCAGCGAGCGGAATCTGCCTTATCTGACCGATGCCATGCTGGCTGCGGCGGCGATGGGACTTTCCAACGTACAGTTCAACATTGTAGATGCCGAAACCCTGATGGACGCGCAGAAACATCCGGAACTCCATCAGAATCTTGCTGTACGTGTATCCGGTTTCAGCCAGCGGTTCTCCCTGATCAGCAAACCTCTGCAGGACCATATCATCGCACGGACAAAGCATCGCATGATGTAAAATAAAAATTTGGGGCAAACTTTTTCACAAAAGTTTGCCCCAAACCTTATCCGTCCGGCTTCAGAAAGAGAGGATTTCGTATTCAACGGTGAAATCTTCCCGCAGAGGGATGTAGCGGATGCTTTCGATTCCGACGCCGGGATGCGGATTTTCAAAGCGGCATTCGTACCACAGATCGCCGTTTTCCCCGAGCGGAAGGACGGTGCCCGCCAGCTGGAACAGTTCGGAATCGATCGGATAGGAGGGCATGGTTTTCGCGCCGATGTTGGTGCCGTATTTCACGGGAAGAAGAACTTTTTCACCGTCGGCGTAGGAGACTTCGTAGCTGCCGATGCGGTATTTCTTATCGTCGATAAAGACGCCGCACCAGAAGAATACGTGACGGAGATTTTCGGACGTGCGGTGACGGACGGTGATGGTGTGAGGTTTGTCCTTCCATTTCCGGCGGTACGCTTCCGCAAACGTCCGGTCGACGAGGGCCTGCTTGTCGTTGCTGTCGAAATCCGAATTCCAGAAGGCATCCGCCGCGCCGATCAGATTGAAATACTGCATATTGCGCTGCATATATTCTTCTTCAAACGAACCCCAGTTGGAAACCCATGCGCCGAGACAGCCCCAGCGGATGCGTTCCGTCCAGTCCTCACAGTCCGCGGTGTCGAAATTGCCGAAGAACATCGGGTAGCCGCGGTCGTGGAAAACATGGTCGTGTTCTTTGCCGAACGACCAGTACCAGTTGCAGTACAGCAGTCCTTCGGGAAGGCGGTCGCGGCATTCCCAGAGTGCGGGAATCGGCCATTCGTTGCCGTCATCCAGATCTGCGGTACCCGTTCCGCCGATGGGTTCGCCTTCTTTGGTATAGGCGCGCAGGAGTTTTTCCGCCCACAGGCTTACGAGGATGTTTTTCGTGTCGAGGTATTCCTTGATTTTCCGGATATCGCCGACGTAGAGATCGACGGGATCGGTGCCTCGGCAGCGTTCGCAGATACCGAGCGTATACGTTTCGTCGTGACCGATGTGGATCTGCCGGGGTTTGAAGACTTCGATGACTTCGTCGAGGATGTCAAACACATAGCGGTACGTATCGGGATGGTTCGGACAGTAGGTGTCGGGGTACGCGTCTTCGGCGATTTCCGCGATTTCGGGATGGGCGAGGCAGATGTAGTCGCTGTGGCTGAGCGTGGGAACCTCGGGAATGACCTCCATCCCGCGGGAACGGCAGTAGGCGGCAAGTTCCCGGCATTCGTCCTGCGTCAGTACGCCGCCGTCCCCGTTTTCGCAGTGAATGGAATTCTTCATCCACGGGTAGGTATAGAATTCGATTTCCTCGGCACGGTGCGGGTCGGCATACATCTCACGGCAGAATTCCACCCATTTTTCGTTGATTTCCGGATGGCGTTTGTATTCCATGGCACCGCCGATCTCAAGGATCACGGTGTTGTATTTGTATTCCGCGAGAAAGTCGACCATGGATTTGAACACGGGAATGTTCTGCCGTCCGGGGAGATATACCCGGTAACCGCGGATGGAGCAGACGGGACGGTCGCAGAGGATTCCCGCACAGGTCGTGCCTTTCATCGAAGCGAGCGTGACCATGCCGTAAATAAATCCCCGGTCGCTGTTCGCGCAGATACGGGAATGTTCGCCGATCACAAGGATATATTCCTCATCACTTCCATCGGCGGCACATTTTTCGGCCAGTCCGGCGGGAATTCCGTGTGTGAAGGTAAGTTTCGTACAGTTTATGCCGGTGCCGGCGGAATCTTTGACGAAACCGTCATACAGTGTTTTCAGAAAACCGGCACTCTCACATTCGGGCAGTTCGAGAACGGTCTCCGGGGTGAAGCGGACAGGGGAAGCCGGATCGGTTTCAATGAATTTCGGTTTAAAGAACATAGGCTCATTCCTCCGTGAAAGCGGCGGCAATCTTTTCGCGCAGATTGGTCAGGTACAGAGGATCGGTGGGATAGTGCGTAAAGGTGAATGTACCGTCGGTGCCTTCCAGAATCAGCGCTTCCGCAGCGGCTCTGCCGAATCTGGACTCATACAGCCGGAGTGCGCGGATGTCGTCCATGGCTTCGCGGAGCGCATTCAGACGGAGAGACGGCCATGCTTCTCCGTCCAGGCCGGGATAAACAAGGAAACAGTCGCCGGAAGGGTTGAAATAGGAGCCGTCGGGATTGCTGTAGGGATCCAGTACACTGTAGGAATGGCGGGTGTTGTAGAAGTTGTAGCCCCAGTGGAGGAAACCTTCAATATTATAATAATACAGCTGTACGCCGAGCATTCTGGTGCGGTGCGTGGGCATGGAGATGGAACGGTCCGCAACACCGGCTCTGCCGCCGCCGCAGTAGTACGTCCACAGACCGGGAACCCCGGCTTCGTGGAATTTGTGCGCACTGCGGGTGTTGGGGACGGGTTTGTCAATGGCGCCGGAGGTGTAGAATTCCAGCTCCGACAGAGCGTCGATGATAGGGTATCCTTCCAGATAGGGCGCGACCATCTCCTTGCACTGCCGGTAATGATCCAGTGCGTTGATATTGGGTTCGTCCGAGATGTGATAGAAGCACTTATGATCCAGACCGCGCTGTTTGAATTCCGCAACCAGAGCGGGGATGAACTGCGCAAGGAAATTCTTATATTTTTCCCCGGTGGACTCGGTATGCCAGCCGAAATATTTCTGCCGGCGTCCGTTGACCTTCACGATGATCTTGGGAGCCGCTTTTGCACCCCACTGGGTGAAGAAATGAGGAATTTCAAAATACTGTACGCCGCACTTGAGACAAAGATCGATCCACTGGTGGAGCTTTTTGAAACCGAACGCATAGGTTCCGTCTCCGGTAAGTTCGATGTCCACAAGCTGTGTGGTCAGGCGTTCTCCGCCCACATAGGTGTCAAGCTCGGGGGTGAAAACGGGCGTGAGGATCATATTGATTCCGTTTTCCACAGCGGTACGCAGGAAACTTTCGATATATTTCCAGTGCTGTTTTGAAAAGGCTTTGGTGTGGTAGTAATTGGCGATGCAGTCCGTGTAGAACCATTCGGTGTGGATAAAGCTCTGTTCAGGGAGACGATCGGCAAGAACCGTGACTTCGCCGGTGACCGTTCCGAGAACTTCGTTCCGGTTCCGGATGGTCAGAGAGAGATTGTACGTACCTGCGGAAAAATCCTCCGGAAGCTGAATATCCACCCACAGCGCATGCGTCTGGTTGTGGGGGAGGGAGATGCGGTCGATGTACGGAAGGGGACGGATCAGATCGGGATACAGACCGGGTTCCGTGCGGAGAAATTCACCGCCGGGACTGACGTTATAGGTCGGGTATTGATTGGGCACATTGGCAACCATCCGGACATTCGCGTAGGGAGCAAGCGCGCCGCCGATCTCCAGGGGGCACGTATAGTTTGCGATGCCTTCATCCTGCACCTGGGCGCGGTACATAACCTGAAGAGACAGTTTTTCATTGGCGAAGATCACAAAGCGATTTTTTTCGTTTTTTGTTTCCACGGCATCGTCGAGAAAGCATTTTTCAAGAGACGATACCATTTTCATCTGTAAGGAGATCATGGATAATCCTTTCGTATTCTTCTGATAAATAGGTTTGCTGTCTGCGGGATTTTCCGGTGTTAGCGAATGCGGATGGTTGCCATCGCGAAGGGGTCAATGTCGAAGGAAACGGTCTTTCCGTCGAGACCGCATTCCCGGAGGACGTGGCGCTCGGTGATGTCAACGATTTCGGCCGAAGCGGGATTGCCGACCAGATCGGAGAGTATGAGGGAAACCCTGCCGCCGCGGCCTGCGTAATCGGCAACACGGACGATGAAGCCGCCGTCTTCGCCGTTCTTGACACCGGATACCATAACCGCATCGCGGTTTTCTTCGGCGATCTTTGCAATGGAACCAACCATCGGGAGAGTGCCGCCTTCATGCTTCACGCCTGCGTTGAACGCGATGGGATGAACGTATTCGACGGCGAGACGCTTCTGATCGTCTTCCGCACAGACGCCGACGCCGATGTTGATGTGGTGACGGCAGCGTTCCGGATCGTAGTCGGGATCGTAGGAGGCGCGGATGAGCGTAACGGCACCTGCGTTTTCGTGACCGCGGAAACCGTACTTGGTGTCGGTAACGATGAATGCGGACGGTTCTCCGGCAGCGTTGTTGATTCTCATGAAGCTGTTGCCGGGAACGTCATGCGGGAGATCCTCACGGTCAATAAAGCCGAAGGGGATGTCGTACTTATAGTCCTTTGCGGTATACGCAACGGGCAGATAGAAGTTGAGCTGCGGGATGAAGTTGCCGGTACCCTGTGCGTTCCAGTCCGCAGTACCGCTGCCGAGTTCGTTCCAGTCAACGTCGATGTGGAAGTTGATGATTCTGGATTCGCCGCGGAGTTCTGCGGTAACGGTAAGCGTGTTGGAGGCGAACTTGATTTCGTAAACGAGATAACGGCGCATTCCGGTGACTCTGTAATCCTTGAGACGGACTTCATGGTCTGCTGCGTTGAGGTTTTCAATGCTCATGTAGGGACCGACTCTCCAGGAAGTCATGCCGTAGCGCGGATTTTCCTTGATATAACGGAAGATTGCGGAAGGTTTGTCGGGGGTAACGATTTTTTCGCCGGTGTCCTTGTCGGTGAGTTCCACCATAGCAAGTGTATAGGGATCAAATACAGCCTTGATTTTGGTGTTTTCAAGAACGCAGGGCGTATCGCCGTAGGTGTCGCGCCATTCGCCGGTCGCGGCGGACGCGATGTGACCGATGCCGTCATATTCCTTCAGGCTGAGGATGTACGTGGAGTAGCCGAACGCGGGAACCTTCGCCTGAATGAGGAACTTGACGAACCAGTGTCCCCAGTATCCGCCGCCGCTGTGCAGGACTTCGTGCGGGACCACGTTGCCTTCCGCATCCGTGAACTGTGCGACGGCAAGGTCGTATTTGTAGTCCCATACGGTAATTTCCACGGCTTCTTCGCGGTCGTACATGGTGCTGTTGAAGAGGTGGAAGACACGGGTCTTGCCGCGGCCGCGCTCGGTCTGCGGGAAGCGGTATCCGCCGGAGTGATCCACGCCGAAGCCCACGCCCGCACCTTCGGACTCGGTGAAGTTGTTTTCGTCGAAGGGAACGGAGGAGGTGTCGATTCTGTCGGCGATTTCGCGGAGTGCGCTGTTTGCGGAGATGTTGATGCCGGCGAGGGTGTCCTGGAATCTGCCGAGTGCATATTCACGGGTTTCAATGATGCCGGAGCCGGGAAGGATGTCGTGGAAGTGGTTGAAGAGAATGTTTTCCCAGGCAGCCTTGTAGATTTCGGTTCTGCCGGGGGCACCGGTGAGCGCCGTGGATGCCGCTGCGTAGAATTCGGATTCATAGGCGCGGTCTTCAGCAATACGGTTCGCCATCTTCACTCTGGTCTGGGTGGTGTAGCAGCCGGTGAATACGAAGTTGATTTCGCGGTCTGTGACGGGGAAGTTTTCGCGGACTTTGTTGATTTCATCGAAGAACTTGTGGTAGGTACCGAATTCGAGGGTGGGGTAAAGCGGGAAGGTCATGTCGTCCATGAGACGTTCGATGTCGTTTCTGGTGGGGCCGCCGCCGTGGTCACCGACGCCGTAAACGAACAGGTTGACATCTGTGTTGTTCTTCTGGCAGTAGAGGGGAGTGTCGATAAATTCGCAGACGCCGATGGAGCCGTTGTAGCCCTTGTTGTCGTGGTAAACGAGGACTTCCTTGCCGGACTTGGCTCTCCAGCGGTAGATATCCGCCGGATCATCGTTGGCTCTCATGTGGTAGTAATAGTCAACGCCGCCGTTCTGGTCGATTTCGGGGCAGTTCCAGTTGTGACCGAAGGTGTCGGGCGAGAAGTCGATCCGGATGGAGTCGGGATCAATGTCGAAGAGCTTGCCGAGGTAACGCTTGGTGTACAGAATATGACGGGAGAGGGATTCGCCGTTGGGCATATTCTTGTCGGTTTCGGTCCATGCGGAAGCGGAGATTTCCCAGCGTCCTTCGTGGATGCGTGCCTTGATTTCATCGAGCATTTCGGGAGCGAACTTTTCGACGATGCGGTATGTGGAAGCCTGGGACTGCGCGAACGTGAAGTCCGGATATTCCTTCATGAGATTGAGGATGGTGCGGAAGGTGTCAATGGTGACGGAAGCGGTTTCCTGGAACCCCCACATCCAGTTCATGTCGATGTGAGCATGGGAAATACAGTACACCTTGAGAGCCTTTGCGTCCGCGGAAAGATCTGCGAGAGATTCTTCCATTGCGAGGACGTCTGCCTTTACGAGCGCCGCGTTTTCGTCCAGCTTTGCGAGGATCGCATCAAGTGCTGCGGAAAGGCGGTCGTCGTAGCAGTTTTCTCTGGTGGAGGAGAGACAGGACATGTAAGCAAGTTCGGCATAAGCGCGCTGCGTCCAGTAATTGCTGCCGTGAACAGCCTGCAGTCTCTTAAGTTTGTCAATGACGGTCATGGAAAATCCTCCTGTTGATTGTGATGTGAGTTTCCTTTGTTTTGTGAAAAATCCATAGCAGGAATTCTTCTGTTGGCTAAATTATATACAGAAAAGCCAAATAAGTCAAGTGTTTTCCGGTGTGTTTTTTTCGTATCAGAGAACATCCTGTTCTGCAGCTGCAGTTACGGTATCAACCATGGTTTTGTGAACGATGGTTCGGTTTCACGGGATCACCATGCCAAAAAGACAAATTGCAGATTCTGATGATTCAGACTTTACAGAATGTTATATTTCGTGTATAATATTTTGGAAACAGCGAGCGAATTTACGAAGGTTTGTGTGAAAAACAAACAATTTCAGGAGGCATCTGAATGAGTGAAAACAAGACCCCCAGACTTTATGTATATTATAAGAACCACCTCGATCTCACATGGCGGAGGCCAAGATATACTGCGGGAGAAACCGAAGGATGGAAAATAACGCCGTACAGTGAACTTCAGGAGCGGCAGATCGATCATGGTTTTGATTTTATCCGGAACGGAGGAACCTATTCCCTGGAACAGACGATTTCGCTCCGTGAATATTTGGACCGGAATCCCGACTGTGAGGATGAAGTCCGCACGTGGCTTGGGGACCGGAGGCTGACTGTACTCGGCGGCGGGGAGTCTGTCGTTGATTATAACCTTCCCGACGGAGAAAGCATTATCCGGAATCATCTGTATTCTCGTCTTTGGCTGAAGGATGTATTTGATTATACACCCCGGCTTGCGGACTGTCCCGATACCTTCGGATTGTCGGCGAATCTCCCTGAACTGTTCCGGCAGCTCGGCTATAACGGTCTTCTTGAACTGCATCGCGTATTCCGCGGGAACAAACCATACTGGCGCGGAATATCCGGCAGAACGGTTGCTCTCGGATCGGCGGAAACAGACCTCCCGCAGGAATATTACGACGATTGTCTCAAATGCCGTGTCTGTACGATCTGTAAAGGAAACGGATGTCCCGCCTGTGAAGGAAGCGGAATTTATCTCAATCCGCAGCCTGAAAAACCTTCCGGTATCCTCTCGCTGAAACAGTATCTTCTGACGGAAAAACGGGATTTTCTGATTTCCATCGGCGGTGAAGAAGCATTTGCCGCAGATTTTGCAGTTGATGCCCTGAAATGTCTTGCGTCGGAAACCGGCTACGAACTTGTTTTCACCGATCCGGAAGCTCTCTCTCTTGCATATAACAAAGAGCTTCTCGAAAATGCGGATCATGCGCCCGAAGATCAGATCGATTCACGCATCGAAGGAAATCCGACCGGTTCCGGATGCTATACCACAAGAATCCGGCTGAAACAGGAAAACAGACGATGTGAATCCGCTCTCCGGACGGCGGAACATCTTGCAGTTGCTGCCGCACAGGAAGGACTTCCTTATCCTGTCCGTACTTTTGAAAAAATCTGGCGTAAGCTGGCTTTTCTTCATTTCCATGATGCGATTCCCGCATCTCACAGCGATGATGCGTACAAGGAACTCATGGAGACCGCGCGGCAGATTCGTTCTTCCGCTTCCCGGATTATCAATAAATCCGCAAAAAAACTTATTGAAAATGCGGAGATTTCCGGCGGCACAGGAATTCCGTTCGCCGTGCTGAATCCTCTGGAATTTGAGGTAAAGAATGCCCGGCTTACCGGTACTGTCCGCTGCGATAAATTCGTGAACGGCGGGAAAGTCCTTGCTCCCGACGGAAGCGCTTATCCTGTTCTTTCCGTAAAGCATACTGCGGCACCCGGATATTCGGAAGCGCTGGTGGAATTTATCGGTTCTCTTCCCGCTTTCGGCTATTCGATCCTGCGGTTTGTTCCCGAAGAAATCGAATCTGTCGAGCCGCGGATCATGCATCACGGATTTGTCATGGAAAATGATTTTCTCAGAGTCACATTCGGGGAATATTCCATTCAGGAAGTATATGATAAAAAGACGGACCGTATCCTTGCCATCGAAGGAACTTATGCGCCATGGCTTGTGGACGATGCCGGTCATCCATGGGGACGTACCAATACCATTCAGTATGAAGAACGCGCGGACATCGGCGATTATTGTGAAAATATGCTTCCGCCTCACGAGATGTCCCGGAAAATTACGCTGGAAGAACGGAATGGGGTACAGATTGCCCGGATTTATGTGAAATATTCCCGTCTCGAAAAGCAGATAAAATCTCTTGACTGGTGCGCGGAGTTTACTCTCGGAAAAGATTCCCGTGAACTCGATGTGAAGATCACCGCTTCGTTTGACGCACGCGACATCCGGCTTGCTACACATATTGTTCTGCCGCGTACTCCGCGGGACAATATGCTGAATTTTGAAATCCCCCTGGGCGCTGTTCGGAGAGGACGGGTTGAGGAAATGAATCATCAGCTCGGTTATGCGGACGAATGGGCGGCACTTCGCTATGTTTCCGCCGACATGGGAGACTATAAAGTCACTCTCTGCAACAACGGAACTCCGGCGCATACCCTTCACCGTTTCCGGAGCAATCATATAACGGTAGGACTTCTTCGTACTCCCACACAGCTTTGCTGCGGCTTTGGAATCGAAAATGCGATTGATACCGGGATACATGAATTCCGTTTTACTCTTGCAGCCGATACCGATCCCATGGACGCTTACCGCCGCGGGATGGTGCTGAATACCGAATTCCCCTCCCTGCATGTTGAAGAACAGAAGGGAAACCTTCCCGCAGAACATTGTTTTATGAATCTCCCCTGCAATCTGCCGCTTCTTGCACTGAAAGGTGCTGAAGACGGGAACGGCTTCATTGTGCGATATCTGGGAATGGAAGAGGCAAGGACAGTTCACTTTGCCGTTCCTGTGAGACTTTCCGGTCTTCTGGAAAATACGGTTGATGAAGCATCTGCCGAATGGGAGATCAAACCCTATGAAATTGCCACTTACCGTATCTAAATAACGTGAATCTAAATAATGTGAGTTCCACGGGAAAACTATAAATATCAGTTTCCCTTTATCATTCCCCGGACAAGAGCTGCAGCGTATATTTATAGAAATAAGTCCTCGGAATGACAATGTTAGGCTGATAATTACAGAAATCCATCGAACTCACGTTAAATAACAGGAGAACAATCATGCGTATTATTCCCAAACAAGGCGTCTGCGACCCTCATATCCATATTTGGGGCGGCAAAGCCTATCTTTTCTCTACCCACGACAGAGGCCCCGAAAACACCGGCTTCCGCATGGACGACTGGCGTATTTTTTCCAGCGATGATCTGCTGAACTGGAAGCTGGAATATACCTTCCGGCCCGAAGATACCTTTCTTGGCCCCTGTGACGAATGCTATGCCACCGATGCCGCCGAACGGAACGGGAAATATTATCTGTATTTTTCCAAGGGCCAGCAGTGTACGGGCGTGGCAGTCAGCGAAAGCGGCCCGGCCGGTCCTTACAGGGATGCACTCGGCAAACCGCTTCTTCCGGCAGGTCTTGCGGATACCGCTTCCTATGATCCTGCCGTATTCATTGATGACGATGAAAACCGCACACCCTACATCCTGTGGGGCTACACCTGTAGTGATAAAAAATACTATATTGCACGGTTGAACGAGGATATGATCTCTCGCGCGGAAGAACCGCGTCCCATCGAAATCGAAAATACATGGAGCGGCAATGATGCCCCTTGCCTGACCAAACGGAATGGAGTGTATTACCTCAGCAGCCACAGATCCTTTTATGCCACATCGGAGAATATCTACGGCCCTTATACCTACCGCGGTACATTCTGCGAAGAAGCCTACGTGGATCACGGTACATTTTTCAATTATCACAACCAGACCTACTTCACCTATGGCGTGCCGGAAAACTGGGGTGAGGAGAACATGAACCGGTATTACCGCACCACAAAAATGATGTACGCCCACTACCGGAAAAACGGAGAAATCGTCATTGATGAATTCATCCAGCGGATGGGTGTGGGGCACTATGATGCTGCATGGAATGAGATCAAGGGGGAATGGTATTTTGCCGCCTCCGATGGGATTGTCAAGAAGGAAAACGGTACCGGATTTGACATCCGCGGCATCCGTGACGGATCGTATCTGTACTACCCGAACATCAGCGGAATGCGGCAGAATGCTCTGCTGTATCTGCACGTTTCCAATGCCGGCGGACATCCTTGTACTGTGGAAATCCGGGAAAACAGTCCCTTCGGCGCTGTACTGGGATGCTGTCAGATTGCGAACACCGGTACACAGGATGAGCTTGCGGAGATTCCCTGTCGGCTGGATAACACCCATGGTACACACAGTCTTTGCTTTGTATTTCACGGAGAAAGGGAAGATCTGCTCCATTTTGACGGGTTTCACTTTGAGCAGATACGTCCGTAAAGGTTTTGCCTGACATTTTCGTATGCCTCTCTCCGGGCCACCGGCCGGGCGGTCCTTTTTGGAGGATAGCCCGGTCGTTTTGGGTTTCTTTGGGATGTTCGTGCGAATGTACCTTTACCGGAATTATACGGTATCCACCCATGCATTGGTTCCTGCGGAACGCATAATGGCGTCCAGCCTTTTCTGCATCTTTACCCCGTCTTCCGGCGTAGGCAGAGAGGGGGCTTTTTTTCCGTGGAGCAGGCGGTGGAAGAGTAAAAAGAATTACCGTCTGTTTGTTACTGTATGAAATTATGTTTGCTGAACACAAAAAAGTGTTTTTTGGCAGTCGTCAATTTTGCCATAAGGTATTGCAATTTGGAAAAATTTGTGTTATAGTATACGTAGTGAAATTCCGTGGGAAGCGATATTTCCGGGGAGTTGCGGGAATACTTTTGTTTTTATGGTAAAAACTGTATTGATATTGCGCAAAAAGGCATCAGAAATGAAGTCTTTTCAAGAAAATATATTCTATTTTCTGCGTGGCAGCTGAAGTATCAAAAGACTACATGTTACTTCTAATGAAGAAATTTTGTCCCGCAGGGGATTTGGTAAAGTGGAAGCAGGAGGATGAAAATGAAGGAAAAACGTAGTAAGATACGGGAAAAACTTTCATTGCGTGCAGTCGGTCTTATCCTGGCGATGTCGATGGTGGCAGGGACCTTGCTGCCGGTCGGCGTTGGTGCAGAGGAACTGCCGATTGATATTAATAATGAAGAAATAACGGTCGCGGATGTGATGATGTATGAAGATACGGACATGTCTGAAGACGAAGAAGAAAACGAAGCCGCTGCGGAAACCGAAGAGGTTATCGACGTGGTATCGGAAGAGAACAGTGAAGAAGCCCCTGCGGAAACGTCCGAACCGGAAGCAGCCGAACCTGAGACGACTGAGTCTGAGGTAAGCGAATCCGAGGTAAGCGAACCTGAGGTAAGCGAACCTGAAGTAACTGAACCGGAAGTACCCGACTTTGAGGAAACCGAACCGGACGAAATTATTACAGAAGAAGAACTTCCTGCGGATGCGCCGGAAGAAGAAATATACTTCTGCGGTATAGAGGAACATGAACACACGGAAGAGTGTCGAAATGCTCCGGAAGAACCGGACGGGGAGATCATCGTGGAAGAAGAGATTCCCGAAGAAGAACCGCAGCCGGAAGAAGAACCCGGGGAACTTTATTGCGGCTATGAAGTTCATGTCCATGACGACACCTGCTGGAACGAAGAGTATCTCGCGGACTGCGGAATGGAAGAACATGAACACAGTGAAAATTGCTATTCACTCGCATACACTCTGATGACGGAATTCGCGGCGGCGGTGGAACTTTTCCCGGACGAAGCGGATTATATCCTCCTTGACTTTGACGAAGCAGACGGTAGCGAGCTTCTCGACGAAGAAGCGTATTACGCGGCATACGCGGCGTTCTACGAAGAAAATCCGGACATCTGGATGACCACGGACGCGCTGTTCACGGAAGCGGAAGCGGCGTACGCGGAAGAGAATCCCGACGGGGACATCGACGCGTGGATGCAGGACAACGGCTTCTGGGAAGCGGCGGAGAAATTCTACTGGGTCGTACCGACGCCGGACGCTGTAGCGGAAAAGACCGCGCAGATGGAGGAGGTTGAACTGGAATTTACGGCGGAAGAAGAAGAAGCACTGGAATTGTTTGCCCTGGCGGACGGAACGGTTGAAGATACTGCATCTCCCGACGTTACGGTAAAACTGTTCAACTATAGAAAAGCGATTAATAAATCCGGCATTAGTGCTGCCGGATATGTATTTGCCCATAGTGAGGGGAATTCCGTAGATGGGGACAATCCTCGCGGGAATTATGACTTTTCATCATGGAGTAATCATAAACGTCTTCCCTTGAAGTCTGCTCTTACAGAGGACGGATATCCGGATACAATGTTACATGAGGGTGGTGGTTATACTGGTCGGAACGCTCCTGAATATCCTGAAAATGATTCGCTGGCATATTTATTTGATGAAGGAACAATCGAAGGTAAAATAGTTTACCCTGAAATGTCCGGTGGCGGCGGTTTGTTCCAGAAGGACGAAGATGGATATTATGTATACGATTCCGCTGAAAATGCTGCATATTATGATCCGGAAAATAAAAAATTTGTCTTGTATGATAAGACAATCATTCGTCCGAGTTACACGAATGCGCAGAGTAATATTGTAAGAGAAGGGAACTTTCTTCCTTTTAATGAGGTGACTTCCGATACTGTTAGCAATAATGATATTCAGACGTACGGAGATATCACTGGATATAAACTTTCCGAACCTGTTGACCTTTGGTTCGGGATGGTCATTGAATTTGAGTTCCTGATGCCGAAGGATGGTTTGGTAAACGGCGAGCCGATGATCTTCGACTTCCACGGGGATGACGACGTCATGGTTTACATTGACGATCAGCTTGTACTTGATATTTCGGGTTCCCATTATGCGGAAAGAGGTACGATTGATTTTGAAAAAGGTGTTGCTACCGTAGAAGGGACAGATAGAAATGGGGGTACTCCGGGGGATCTTACCGTAACGAAAAACTTTACTGAGATTTTTGATGATGATGATCTTGAAGGCGGAACCTTCAAGGACTACACCGTTCACAAGCTGAAGTTCTTCTACCTCGAACGCGGCGGCTCGATCTCCTACTGCAAGCTCCGCTTCAATATGCCGACTCTTCCGAAAAACTCCATTACGGTCGGTAAGGAACTGACAGTAAATAATAATACCACAGGATCCATAGAAGGTATTCTTAAGGATACACTGACCTACAAGTTCAGAATCATGGGGGAAAATGATCAGCCTCTTACTTCTTCCAATTATTCCGGTACATATAAGGTTTATATGGATGGTAACCAGGAAGAAGCAACTGAAAGGCGCCTTGATTCCACCGGTATTATCGAATTGAAATCCGGTGAACGTGCAACGTTTGAGGATATTCTTGCTACAATTGGAGAAGATAAAACTTACTACATCGAAGAACTGATTCCTACCGATCTTAACGGACAGTACGAAGGAGTTCAAGTCGAAGTTGACATTGATGCGACTGAAGTTAAGATTACAGAGCCGGACAAAACAACGACTACCTATATGGGTTATAAGACGGTCTCCTATAATACATACGACGGCAGTACCTATTCTGTGTTCAATAATATTGTAAATACGAACAATCTCAGCTTTCTCCAGATTGAAAAGCAAGCAGAAAAGTATTCAATCTTTACGAAAGACACTCAGTTCAGATTTAAAGTCGAACTTGGCGGTGAGCTGCTGAAGGATACACAGTTTAACATTACGTCCCAGAATGGTGACTCTGTGCGTTTGACCGACGAATATGGTATTTTAACTTTATATGCCGATGAAACAGCAACGCTTGCGATGGGCATTGTATCCGGTACCGAATTCAACGTAACCGAAGTTGACGGTGCAGCCTATTATGTTGACTATGATGTCAAATGCTATCATCCGGATGGTCATGAATGTTCTGAAGATCACTGGAGGATCACCGACAGCGATTTTGAACAGAAAACTGACGGCGGCGTTTCCGGGGAATTTGCGTTGGCGAACTCGATCAAGATTATCGCAACCAACTCTTCCTACGAACCCGGTACTCTTGCGGAAGTGACTGTTACCAAGCAAGTCACCGGCAACATGGGTGATCGTATGAAGGAATTCGAGTTCACTGCGAACCTTACCGCAGCAGACGGAACTCCGATCGAATTCCCGTCTTCCGAAGATGGGGACTACACTGTTTCTGAAGACGGAAAGACCGCATTTTTCACCCTTAAACATGACAGTTCCATCATTTTCAAGAATATTCCAATCGGTTCCAGTTTCACGGTGACTGAAATGGAAGAAGAATCCGAAGGTTATACCGTGTACATCAACAATACGGAAAATGCTGACGCAGACAGAGTGTATGCTCATGAGGTTGTGCTTCCGGATGATGAAGTTGATAATGAAAACACCATCTCCTTCATCAACGACAAAACCGCCACCATCGACACCGCCGTTCACCTCGACTACCTCCCGTACATCCTGATCCTCACGGCGGTGATCCCGACGATGACCCTCGCAGTCTCCCGCAAGCGCCGCCGCAGAGAAGACTAATCCAAAACCATGGCAAATCAAACCAAACCCCCGCGCAGGGTCCCGGGGCAGGCATCCATCACGGACACCCCGCCCCGGAATCACGCGCATGAACAAATGCTCCGGTGGCTCACGAAAGTCCGCTTCCGCAAGACCCTCTTCGGCGTGGACGAGCGTGACCTCTGGAAGAAACTCGGCGAACTCAACGACCTCTACGACTCCGCCATCTCCGCCGAGCGTGCC
>JBGVOJ010000578.1:0-7973 GCA_045126415.1 Eubacteriales bacterium
CCGCATGTGTTGGCTACCGCCGTCCATGCTTTGCGTTTGTGCGGACGATACGTCAGCGTACAAAATATCGAAAAGCTCGGACGGCGGCAGCCAAGACGAGCGGAAGTTGATAGAATGTAGCTGAATTCTTTATTGACGTACTATATCACCGTATCTGAAGCCGGCGTGGGAAGTCAGGGTCTAAGAGACTTCCTCCGGAAGTCTCATGCGGTCCCTGACTTCCGTCTCCACTACTTCTGATAATTCGGATCGCTCCACTTTGTCGACTGGGATCAACTATATGTCAGCGCACAGACCCATAAAAAATCCCCCTCAAACCTCCAATCTGCACAAACAAAATCACTATAGCAGATTAAAGAGGTTTGGAGGGGAGTTTGAGGGGAACCTTTCCTCTGAAAAGGTTCCCCTCAAGAATTATAGCAAAAGAATATTTGATTATCTTTCCTCGCGGAAGTACGCAAGACCGAGAGACGCCGGGGGCTGGGATTCGCGTTTGCGGCGCATGCTTACGACGATGAGGACGAGGATGGTGACGAGGTAGGGGATCATCTGGTAGAGGGACTGGGTGCGTTCGACGTCGGTTGCGCCGAGGAGTTTGGGGAGGAAGTTGTAGAGCCAGTAGAGGAGGCCGAAGAGGTAGGCACCCCAGATGGCGTTCAGGGGCCTCCATGTGGTGAAGATGACGAGGGCGACGGCGAGCCAGCCGAGGGCTTCGATCTGTCCGGTGGTAGCCCAGATGCCGTTGTTGTAGTCGAGGACGTAGTAGAGGCCGCCGATGCCGGAGATGCCTGCGCCGATGACGGTGGCGGTGTACTTGTACTTCGTGACGTTGATGCCGGCGGCGTCTGCGGTGCCCGGGTTTTCGCCGACCGCGCGGAGGTTCAGTCCGGTACGGGTTTTATTCAGGAACCAGTGCAGGACGATGGCCAGAGCGATCGCGGCGTAGGCGAGGAAGCCGTAGGAGAAGAGGGTTTCGCCGATGACGGGGATAGCCGAGAGACCGGGGATTTTCGCGGTGAACGCGGCGTTGGTCACGGGTGCTGCGGTGTAGACTTCGCCCTGCAGGAGGTACGCGCCGAAGAAGTTCGCCACGCCCATACCGAAGGTGGTCAGCGCGAGACCGGTCACGTTCTGGTTTGCGCGGAGCGTGATGGTCAGGAAGCTGTAGATGAGTCCGCCGAGGGCTGCCGCCGCGAACGCGCAGAACAGGGCGAGGAGGATGCAGACGATCCCGCTGGGGGTTTCGGTACCGTTTTCGTAAAGATACGCGGATGCAAATCCCGCAAAGGCTCCGAGGTACATGATGCCGGGAACGCCGAGGTTCAGGTTCCCGGATTTTTCGGTAAGGATTTCTCCCATCGAGCCGAACATGATGATCGTTCCGAACTGAACGGCGCGGAGAATCCATGCAATGATGCTTGTTTGAATCATTTTTCAGTCTCCTTACTTTTTATGCCGGAAGATCAGCCGGTAGTTGATGAAGAATTCGCTTCCGAGGATGCAGAAAAGAATGATGCCGGAAATAATGTCCGTGATGAAGTCGTTCAGTCCGAAGCTCGACGCAATCTGTCCGGCACCCTTCTCGAGGAAGATCAGCATGAACGAGATCAGCGCCATGTAGAACGTGTTGAACTTCGCCAGCCATGCGACGATGATCGCCGTGAAGCCGTTGCCGCCCGCCGTGTTCGTCGCGATGGTGTGCTTGTTGCCCGCAACGATGATGAAGCCGCACAGACCGCAGATCGCGCCGGAGATCAGCATCGTGCGGATCGTTACCTTCGCGACGTCAATGCCCGCGTAGCGCGCCGTGTTTTCGGATTCGCCCACGACGGAAATTTCATAGCCGTGCTTCGTGTGCTTTAAGTAGATGAACATGACAACCGTCAGAACCGCGACGATGATGATGTTCAGCGTGAAGTCGTGTCCCGCAATTTTGGGGAACCAGCCGATCTTGGTGCCCATATTGATCGTACCGAGGGAGGACGCCTGTCCGCGCAGGATGTTCGTCGCGTATGCGACAATCTGGATTGCCACGTAGTTCATCATCAGGGTGAACAGCGTTTCGTTTGTGTTCCAGCGCGCCTTGAAGATCGCCGGAACCATGCCCCAGACCGCTCCGCAGAGAACGCTTGTGATAATCATCACAAGGAAGAGAACCGGCGTCGGCAGATTCTGGCAGTACATCATGCACAGCGCGGTCGCAAAGCCGCCCATCAGTACCTGTCCTTCCGCGCCGATGTTCCAGAACCGCATCTTGAACGCCGGTGCCAGCGCAATGCCGATACAGAGCAGGGACACCATGTCGCGCATCGCCCACATGAAGCGGAGCGAGGTCTCGAATGTCCCCTTGAACATTTCCACGTAGACCTGAATCGGGTTTAATTTGGTGACGAGGACGATGAAGATCGCGTCGATCACGAGGGCAAGCACAATTGCCGCCGCGCGGATGCCGATCTTTTTCTTCATCGGAACACCATCCTGTTTTGCGAGTCTTACGAGAGGCTCGCGGAGGGTAGTTTCTGCCTTGTTCATGCGTTCGCGCTCTCCTCTCCGTGGTTTGTTTTGGTCATGAGCAGACCGATCTGCTCCTTCGTTGCGGTGCGTCCGTCGATGATGCCGGTCAGACGTCCCGCACAGAGGACGAGGATGCGGTCGCACAGGTCGAGCAGCACGTCAAGGTCTTCGCCGACGTACATGACCGCAACGCCTTTGTCCTTCTGTTCGGACAGAAGGTTGTAAATCTGGTAGGACGTACCGATGTCCAGACCGCGCACAGCGTAGGCGGTCATGAGCACCGCCGGTGCTGCCGCGATTTCACGGCCGACAAGGACTTTCTGTACGTTGCCGCCGGACAGACGGCGGACAGGCGTGTTGATCGACGGCGTGACGACGGCGAGGTCGTCCTTGATTTCTTCTGCGAGGTCATGCGGCTGCTTGCGTTCCACGAAGAGGGATTTGCCCTGTTCGTAGGATTTGAGCATCATGTTGTCGGTCATGCCCATCGAAGCGACCAGACCCATGCCGAGACGGTCTTCGGGGACGAAGGAAAGGGTGACGCCCATTTCCTTGATCTGACGGGGCGTTTTGCCGATGAGGGAGTCCGCTTTTCCGGTATCGGGTTCGAAGAACTCGATGGCGGAGCCTTCGTCGACGATCTTGAGACCGGCGATGGCCTCAAGCAGTTCCTTCTGACCGCAGCCGGAGATGCCCGCGATGCCGAGGATTTCGCCGCCCATGGCGTCAAAGGTGATATTGTCGAGGACTCTGATGCCGTCCTCGCCGGTGATGGAGAGGTTCCTGACGGAGAGACGCTTCTGCGGATTGACGGGGGTCTTACGCTCGATGTTGAGCGTGACCTTTTTGCCCACCATCATTTCGGTGAGGGAGATTTCGGTGGCGTCCTTGGTTTCGACGGTACCGATGTACTCACCTTTGCGGAGGATGGACACGCGGTCGGAGACGGAGAGCACTTCGTGCAGCTTGTGCGTGATGATGACGATTGCCTTGCCGTCTTTTTTCATTTCGCGGATGACGCCGAAGAGTTTTTCGGTTTCCTGCGGGGTCAGGACGGCGGTGGGTTCGTCGAGAATGAGGATATCCGCGCCGCGGTAGAGGACCTTGACGATTTCAAGGGTCTGCTTCTGGGAGACGGTCATATCGTAGACCTTCTGTTCGGGGGTGATATCGAAGCCGTAGCGGTCGCAGATGGCGCGGACTTTTTCGCCGACGGCTTTGAGGTCAAATTTGCCGTGACCGTCCAGCCCGAGGACGATATTTTCGGCGGCGGTGAAGACATCGACGAGCTTGAAATGCTGATGGATCATGCCGATGCCGAGGGCGAAGGAATCGCCGGGGGAGCGGATGGAGACTTCCTTGCCGCCCACGAAGACCTGTCCTTCATCGGGGTAGTAAATCCCCGAGAGGATATTCATGAGGGTAGTTTTCCCGCTGCCGTTTTCACCGAGGAGGGAGAGGACTTCCCCGCGGCGGATGGAGAGGGAGATATTTTTATTGGCGACGACTTCCCCGAAGGTTTTGGTGATCCCCACGAGGGTAATGGCGTCGTTCTGGTGAATGTTTTCCATTGAAAAAACTCCGAAAAAATTTTGGAAGTACAAACTTCAAGTTTGATTTAGAAGGAAGAAAAATGACCTGACGGTCATTTTTCAATTTTATGCCCACAACGCAGGAGATTGCTTCGCAACTCCGGCGGCGCCTAAGAGGACCGGTCGCGGTCCTCTTAGGAATCTCCACGACCAGAGGAAGTATCCTCTGGACTCCTCCGTTCGGGAGACTCGGCCTCGAGGCCTCAGACAAACAGCGGTTTTCACGCGGCAGACCGTTCGGAAGAGAGGATATCTCTACCTGGAGCGGATACCGTTACCTTTTCGCCCGCGGTTAGCCCAATAAAAACTGGAATTTTTCGATTGCTGTATCTATGAACGAACGGGTAGTTGTTCCGTATTTGATAAAACCAAACGTACGATTTACAGGGCGGGGTGATTCACAAGAGGGCTTCGCCGGAGACACGAAGTGTCTCCACAAGTCCTCTTGTGCGCCGTCCGCGCAGGACATAAAATTTTGAAAAACGCCGACAGGCGTTTTTCATTCCTTTCGCACCGCAGGTGCTCCGATGGCGTGTTTTAAAGACTGAAGGGAAGCCGTTATTTTGTGATAATAGCTTCCCTTCGGGACAAACGATGAAACGAACCGTTTCAATTATTTTTCAATGATGCCGTCAATGCGGATGGAGAAGTACGGTGCGGAACGAATTACGGATTCGTCAAACGCGCCGTCCTTGATGCACTCTACAACGCTGCCCTGATAGATAGGAGTCATCGTACTCCAGTCCATGAAGGAGGTGTCGATCGTGCAGCTGGTAACGTGACCGTTTGCGTCGGTGGCTACCGTGCAGGTGCCCTGATCTGCGCTTACGGTGAATGCGGAGGTGTCAAATACCTTGAGGGAACCGTCCTTGAGAGCGGCTTCCACTTCAGCAACCTTTTCTGCGGTGCCTGCTGCGCAGGACGGGCCGAGAGGAGTGATGCCTACGCCGTTGTTTTCGTAACCGTACGCTACGTCAGCCGGGAAGGTACCGCCGTCGATTTCGGTCTTCATGAGTTCGGTGTAGAAGACGGACCAGTTGTTGGTCGGGGAGGTCAGTGCTGCGGTCGGAGCGGTTGCGAGCATGTCGATGTTGTAGCCGACGGAGTAGCAGATCTTGCCTTCGTCGAGCTTCTTCTGGGTTGCGGAGGGAGCACCGGTGGAGTCTGCGTGCTGACCGATGATAACGCAGCCGTTTGCGATGAGCGCTTCCGCTGCTGCAGCTTCCTTGTCGATGTCGAACCAGGAGCTGGTGTAGTTGATTTCCATCGTTACATTTTCAACGACGGACTTGATGCCGAGGAAGAATGCGGTGTAACCGGATACAACTTCCGCGTAGTCGAACGCGCCGACGTAACCGATCTTGACGTTGCCGTTATCGAAGTGTTCGGGAGTTGCGGATTCGGAGATGGTGCCGTTTGCGAGGAGTTCGGCAACCTTCATGCCGGCAACAACACCGGATACGTAACGGGACTGGAATACCTTGGTGAAGCCGTTCTTGAAGTTCGGGAGACCGGTCAGTGCAGCGAAGTCACCGGTCATGGATGCGAAGGTAACGTCCGGGAACTGTTCCGCAGCCTGTACGATGTAGGTCTGATGGCCGTAGCTGTTGGAGATGATGAGGTCACAGCCCTGACCGACAAGGTCGGTAGCGGCGTCGAGACAGGTGGAGTTTTCTTCAACCTTGTACTTCCAGATGATCTGGTTGTCGGCGATGCCGAGGTTCTTTGCGGCTTCCTTGATGCCGTCCATGTGTGCCTTGGAGTAACCTTCGGTTTCGTCACCGATGAGGATTACACCAACTTTGAAGTCAGCGGATGCACCGCCGGAGCAGCCGGTGAACGCAGCGGTGATGGAAACCATCATGAGCACTGCGAGAACGACTGCCGCAATTTTCTTGAACATGAGTCTGTTCCTCCGAAATTATTGATATTTATATTTATTTCACACGGACATGCCGTCCGCATTGAAATCATGGGATGGGTATGAATACAGTATTTTCTTATTCCTCGAAGGTTATACCGTTTTCATCCATTGCCGCGATTTTAGCGAGGGATTCAATCCGGAGACCGCCGTCACGGAGCAGCTTTCCGCCGGGCTGGTATGCCTTTTCGATTACAATGCCCGCGCCGGCTACGGAAGCACCCGCGTCTTCGACCAGCTTGAGAAGAGCCAGCATCGCGCTTCCCTTGGCAAGGAAGTCGTCGATGATGAGCACGCGGTCGTCGGCGGTGAGAAAATCCTTCGACAGGCGGATATTGTAGGTACGTTCGTGCGTGTAGCTGTAAACTTCCGCGGTGTATACGTCGCCCGCAATGTTGTTGGTCGTGGTCTTTTTCGCGAATACCACCGGTACGCCGAAATGCGCCGCCGTCAGACAAGCGATGCCGATGCCGGAGGCTTCGATGGTCAGGATCTTGGTGATGCCTTCGTCCTTATACAGACGATAGAATTCTTCGCCGAGGAGGGAGAGAAAAGGCACGTCGATCTGGTGATTCAGGAAGCAGTCCACCTTGAGGACATTGCCCGCACCGATTTTTCCGTCTTTCCGGATTCTTTCTTCAAGCAGTTTCATAGCCGCAGTCTCCGCTTTTCGTTTATTTGATAAAACCATAGTATAAAACAAATTACGATTGAATTATACACAATTCCGTAACAAAATGCAAGACTTTTTGAGAAATAAGATTCATGGGGAGAAACTTTTTTCAAAAAGCGGCTGCTGACGTCCTGCGGCAGTTTTTTCATAAAAAATCTGCAGTATCCGAAGCGGTTACTGCAGACAAAAGATTATTTCTTTTTCTTTTTCCCCTTGCTGATATTCAGGATCAGCAGGGCAAGGGAGAGTGCGCCGCCGCCCGCAACGGCAGCCGCTTTGGTGATTTTTGAACGCAGTTCCGCCTTTTTGCGTCTCTTTTCGCGGGACTGAGCGAAGAGCCAGTCGATGATCTGGCGGTCGGTGTAGACGGCGTCCCAGACGTTGTGGCCGGCACCGTCGAATTCGGTATAGCCGATTTCCTCGCCGCCTTCCTTTTTGATGGAGGAGAACATCGCGCGGGTACCAGCAACGGGGACTGCGCCGTCGTCGGAGCCGTGGAAGGTCCAGATCGGGATGCGCTTCAGAGCCTTTGCGCGGGACGGGTCGCCGCCGCCGCAGATCGGGAGACCTGCCGCGAAGCGTGCGCCGTGGCGGGCAAGCATATCCCAGGTGCCGAAGCCGCCCATGGAGAGACCGGTCACGTAGACACGGTCTTCGTCGATGTTGTAGAAGTCGCGGCACTCGTCGAGGATGCCGCAGACGCATTCGAGTTCACGCGATTCGGGTACATTGTCCACGATGTAGTTGCCATTTTCCCACGGGGTCAGAACCCACTGGGAGCCGACCGGGCACTGCGGTGCCACGACGATCGCGTCGTAGATCGGGCTGGTTACGTCTTCGAAGGCTTTCGCGATGCCGACGTTGATCTGCGCTTCGTTATCCGTGCCGCGTTCACCGGCACCGTGGAGGAAGAGTACGAGCGGATACCGCTCGCCGCAGTCGTAATTCTTCGGGATGTACAGACGGTACGGAAGCGTGTATCCGTTGGAGGTGTATTCGCACTTCCGGAAGACTTCCTGTACGTTGTACGGGGTTGTTCTTTTTACGTTTAACATATCGTTTTACCTCATTTTTAAGGTAGAAAAATGACCTGACGGTCATTTTTCAATTTTATGTCCTGCGCGGACGGCGCATAAGAGGACTCGTCGGAGCCCTCTTATGAATCACCCCGACCAGAGGAAGTGTCCTCTGGACTCCTCTGCGTTCGGGGGACTCGGCCTCAAGGCCTCGGACAGACAGCGGTTTGCACGCGGCAGATCGTTCGGAAGTACAA
>JBGVOJ010000579.1:0-3689 GCA_045126415.1 Eubacteriales bacterium
CACGGAACCATGACGCTTCCTTCTATTCCGGATACGGCGGAGAACATACTGTGGACGTACATCGGATTTTCAAGAATTTTGATGCCGACGAAAACGATCCCGCTTCCTATGTCTTCGCACCTACCGACAGATATCTGACAGATATCATTGAATCCGGAACAAAAGTGTTCTATCGTCTGGGAGCATCCATCGAGCACGGCTACAAGTTCGGTACCTATCCGCCGAAAGATTTCGCCAAGTGGGCAAGAATCTGCGAACATATCATCCGTCACTACAACGAAGGCTGGGCGGACGGATTCCGCTACGACATCGAATACTGGGAAATCTGGAACGAACCGGACTGCCGGAATGCCGACGGCTCCAATCCCTGCTGGCAGGGAACGGACGAACAGTTTACGGAACTGTTTGTCACCACACTGAGACATCTGAAAACCTGTTTCCCGGATCTCAAAATCGGGGGGCCCGCGCTGTGCAGTGCCTGGGGAGACGCATGGAACAAACGGATCTTTGAAGCGGTCAGAGCAGCCGGTCTGCCTTTTGACTTTTTCTCCTTCCACGGATACACAAAATATCCCGCCGATTTCCGTCTGCAGGCACAAAAAGCCCGGAAGGAACTGGATGAATACGGTTTTGCGGATACCGAAATCATCCTGAACGAATGGAATTATATCAAAGACTGGCTGAATGAAGACTGGAAATATTCCCTGCGGATGGAAAAGGGACTGAAAGGCGCATCCTTTATCACCGCTTCCATGATCTGCGCCCAGGATTCACCCATGACTCACTTCATGTACTACGATGCCAGACCCTGCGGCATGAACGGGATGTTCGACACCGATACACTGCAGCCGCTGAAGGGCTACTATCCTTTTCCCATGTACAACGAACTCTACAGGATCGGCGCAGAAGCGGAAGCACCTGCCCAGACAGGGAATATCTATTCCCTTGCAGCCGCCTCTGACACAAAATGCGCCGTTCTGCTGACCAACTATACCGACAACGATGCCGCATCCGCCGCGGAGATCAAACTGTCACTCACAGGACTGCCGGAAGGAATATGGAAGATTTCCTACCGCCTTCTTGATGGGGAACACGACAATACGCTGGTACGGGAAGAAAAAACATCCTGTGCAGATGCGGTTTCCTACGTGACGCTGCCGCTGTTCGGAACCATGCTGGTGACGCTGGAAAAGGAATAAGCTGTCCGGTGACGGGCATATCTCCCGTAATGTAAGAAAAACGGGAACATAGAGGAGCAGAACCATGACACACCGCGAAAATTATCTTGCCATCGCCAGACGGCAGGAGTATGAATATATGCCGGTACATTTCAGTATGTGCCCGAATCTGCAGGAACGCTTTGAACAATAGCGCAGAGAGCACGATCTGTTCATTCCCGAAGGTCCTTCCCATGTAGGTCCCCTGCCCATGCTCTGTGCGGCTCCGGCGGAATTCGAAAAGTATTACCGTGACAACCCCATCCGGGAAGGCGGACAGATCGATTCCTGGGGTGTGGGACATGAACCCGGCTCCAGAGCCGCCTTCCACATGACCTATATGCGTCACCCTATGGAACATTTTGATTCCACGGAACAGATCGTGTCCTATCCTTTTCCCATCTTCCGTCCGGAAGGTGCGGATCAGCAGAAAGTAAAAGTCGAGGCATATCATGCGCAGGGCAAAGCCGTACAGGGAGACCTGGGATGCTCTCTGTGGGAACAGGCGTGGTACCTGCGCGGGATGGAAAACCTGTTCTGCGATATGATGAGCGAGGATCCCATGGCAGAAGAGCTGCTGGACAGAGTGACCGATGTAGCTGTCGCACAGATGGAAAGTCTTGCGCGCGCCGGTGTGGATTCCGTTTACTTTGGGGACGACGTCGGGATGCAGCGTACCCTCATGATGAGCGAAGAACTGTACTGCGAATGGCTCAAACCCCGTCTGAAGCGGCTGATCGACGCAGGAAAGGCGATCAAACCGGATCTGATCGTGATCTACCATTCCTGCGGTCATATAAACGAACTGATCCCCCGTCTGATGGAAGCCGGCATCGATGTACTCAATCCGGTACAGCCGGAATGCATGGAGTTCCGACAGCTCCACGCGGAATACGGCGATGTCCTGTCTTTCCACGGTACCATCGGTACCCAGAGCATCATGCCCTTCGGCACACCGGAGGATGTACGAAGAATGGTTTTTGATAATCTGGATATCGCCGGAAAGAAAGGCGGTCTGTTTGTGGCACCAACCCATCTGCTGGAACCGGATGTTCCCGTGGAAAATGTAGTGGCATACATCGAAGCCTGCGCACAGTATATCAGCCGCTGACGGTACCGCACCTGAATACAGCAGCTATACGCGTTAACCATCCAGACATACAAATACGGAGGATATTTCTATGGAATTCTATGCAAATACCGACCAGCGCTGTATCTACCGTAATCCGGATTCGTTTTTCCGGTACTGCGGCTGGCCTTCCGTCTGCCATGACGGAGAAGGGGTACTGTATGCGGTATGTTCCGGTATCCGTGCCGCACATATCTGTCCCTTTGGAAAAACTCTGCTTTTCAAAAGCTGGGACAACGGAAAAACCTGGTCGATTCCCATGGTCATCAATGACACATGGCTGGACGACAGAGACGTGGGAATCCTGTGGCTGGGAGGCAGCACCCTGCTTGTGAGCTGGTTCACCCATCCCATCGAGGTATATCAGAACAAGTACAACAGTGCTATCCGACAGAGTTGGGACGGTTCCGGCGGTGTTCTGGATCAGTATCCTGCTATCCCGGAAGAACACCGTAAGGGTGGTTCCTTTGTGCGGGTGTCCCATGACGGCGGGATGACATGGGGTGAGACCGTACAGGTTCCCGTATCTGCTCCCCACGGACCGATTCTTCGCCGCGACGGATCGCTTCTGTATCTGGGGAAGGAAATGTACGCACAGGACAGTCTGGAAAAAGACTGTGTAGCCGCTTATGAAAGCCGTGATCAGGGAAAAACATGGGAACGCCTGTGCGTATTGGACAAACCAGACGATGTACCGTGGGTGTGGTATGATGAACCTCATGCCATTGAACTGGATGATGGAAGAATTCTCGGCAGTATCCGCTGGGAAGGGTCTGCCGATGCACCGCATCCGGTGATACACCAGACATATTCCGCGGACGGAGGCCGTACATGGTCGGCGATCCTCCCCACTTCGATTGCCGGAACATGGCACACGCCGCCGCATCTGTTCCGCCATTCCTCCGGTGCACTTATCCAGACCTTTGGCAGAAGAGAACTGCCCTATGGTGAAAGAGCCGTGATCAGTTATGACGGCGGAGAAAGCTGGACGGACGAATATATCCTGAACGATTCCGGAAAAACCATGGACCTCGGCTACGCCGCCACCACGGAACTGAACGACGGATCCCTGCTGACGGTATATTATCAGGCATACGGAGATGATGGTTTTCCGTCCCTGCTCTGCACACGCTGGAATCTGAAAAAAGAATGACCAAAACCCTTGACAGAGGTATCTTTTGTGAATGTTATAAGCCAAAACAAAATCCGGGCAATCCTGATTTACGCTTTGCGGACTGCCGCCCTGCTTTGCGCAAGCGGATCGGTTATGCAGACATTTCTCAGTATCACGGGTTTTTCGGAAAAGTATATCTATTTTCACGCATCCCTGTTTCAGGCGGTCA
>JBGVOJ010000580.1:0-1502 GCA_045126415.1 Eubacteriales bacterium
TGCAAATGGTGCCGTGCTGCGGACATTTCTACATTGCAAGCAAAGACTTGATGACTGTAACCATCATCGGATGCGATACAGGGCTGGACTGGACGATCCGTCATGATGGCAGAACGGTGCTTTTGACCGCACCGGATGGAAAAGAAGAAGCTGTGCCATATTCGGATTATCTTTATAAAGTCTGCCGCTTTGCCGACAAGGTGGAACAATACTACGAAAAGTGTTCTCCCAAGGTGATCCGGGACGATGAATTTGATAGAAACGGTTATACCGCCTTCTGGAATGAGTGGTACCGGCGTTACAACGAAGCGGAGCTGACCGAATCCATCGCTACAGGGCGTGAGATCGAGCTGCACTGCCGGGATAAGCATTACTTTATCAGTAGGCACAGCGATACGGAGTGGTATTTCTGGTGCGAGGAAACGAAGGAAAAGCAGATGTTTGCATCAGGCGAGGAACTGTATCGGAATGCGAAGATTGATGGTAAACTGCAACCACGGGATTTCCCTGAATCGCGCCCGGAAGAATTATATCGCTCACGGAATCTGCGATCCACGGCTGAAATGCAAGGATGACATCCATCTGTCCACATTCGCGCCGGTGGATAAGACGCTGGGGGATCATATGCCGTTTCTTGTATCGCTGGAGGAAAACGGCGGCAACGAACTGCACATCATCCTGTCCGCTGCTGTAGTTGGAGAGGACACGCCGGACATGACAGACGGACTTACCGCGCCGGCTGCCGATGTGGTATCGAAGTGCAGTCCCATACTGCCGTGAAACAAGACGATCGACATCCGTTTCGATAACTACATCCTGTATCAGGTGCGAAACGAATCTTATGTATCCCTCGACCGAACCGAAGTGAAGCATGGAAAGTATCTGTGTGTCTCCGCGGAATCGAAGCTGCTGGATTATCTTGATGCTGTTTGCGATGTACAGCGGTGTGATAACGGCAGCACATATCCCGGACCGTGGCGGCATTACGGCATCCGCACCCAAAATCAGATCATCGATGTGGTTTCCCACTTTGAGCCGATGGTCACAGTCACAGAATCAGGAGAATCCTAATGACCTATACCGAATTCAAAAAACTGAAAATCAATACATCCAACATCGGTTGGGAACCGCCAAGTAAGAACGATGTTACCTATTTCTGTACACCAAAGGGGGCAAAGATCATCGGTCGTGCCGGAGTGGACGGTATCCATTATTGTACCGTCCGTGCGCTGGGAGAAACCATCTTCGCAGTCAACCCCATGAATTTGCCGGGTAACTACGTACATCCTATTGCACGGAATCTTGAAGATCTTCTCCGGCTTCTGCTGGCGTGTCTGGATATGAACCTTATTGAACAGGCATGGGCTTGGGATGAGGAACAGCTCACAGAGCAGATCGCGGAAGTGCGGAATAGCGAATACTTCGATCCAGCCCCCTTGGATGAAATTCGGGAAAAGTGTGGGCTTACCCCTATGGAGAACCCTTTTGAATATCTGTACCGA
>JBGVOJ010000581.1:0-1340 GCA_045126415.1 Eubacteriales bacterium
CGTCCTTATCGACCATTTCCTCAAGATCCTTGTAATCCCAAGCCTCGATCTTCTGGATCTCATGGGAGGTACGGAAGCCGTCGAAGAAGTTCAGAACCGGAACACGACCCTTGATGGTTGCCAGATGAGCAACAGCGCCGAGGTCCATAACTTCCTGCGGGTTGGATTCAGCCATCATAGCGAAACCGGTCTGACGGCAGGCATACACGTCGGAGTGGTCACCGAAGATAGCGAGGGACTGGCAAGCAAGGGCACGAGCCGTGACATGGAAGACGGTCGGGAGGAGTTCGCCGGCGATCTTGTACATGTTCGGGATCATCAGGAGCAGGCCCTGAGAAGCGGTGTAGGTGGTGGTGAGAGAACCGGCGGCGAGACAGCCATGGACGGCACCTGCGGCACCTGCTTCAGACTGCATTTCGGCGACGGAAACTTCCTTGCCCCAAATGTTTTTTCTGTGTTCACTTGCCCACTGGTCAACCCATTCGCCCATGTTGGAAGAGGGCGTGATCGGGTAGATCGCGGCGGTTTCGCTCAGTGCGTAAGCAACGTGAGCGGCGGCGTAGTTGCCGTCCTGTGTGTTGATTTTTCCCGGCATAGAATTCCTCCTTGCTGGTGTTGATATGTTTTACTGGAGAATTGTTTTAAGTCCGTTTTCCAGACAGAAATACAACAGAATTTAATATACACGCGAACGCGCATTTTGTCAAGTTCTTTTTTTACTTTTTCCGTTTTTTTCCGGCGGGATCGGGAATCCCCAGTTCAGCGAAGGCTGCAGCCCGGAGCCGGCAGCTGTCACAGGCATCGCAGGGGGTACCGTCCGGCAGGGGATTGTAGCAGCTGTGTGTGAGGGAATAATCGAACCCCAGCTTCATGCCGAGCTGGATAATTTCCGTCTTTCGCAAGTTCTGGAGAGGAGCGCGGATCTGGAATTCCCACCCCTCGTCCACCGCTTTTGTCCCAAGATTGGCGCACTTGCGGAAAGCCTCGATAAAGGCGGGGCGGCAATCCGGATATCCGGAATAATCCAACGAGTTGACGCCGATAAAAATATCCCGTGCCCCGATAGTCTCAGCGAAGGATGCGGCAAAAGAAAGGAAGATGGTATTACGCGCCGGGACATAAGTGATGGGGACGTGTTTTTCGCCGTTTTCGGGATCTGCGGCAGGGACATCAATGGAATCATCCGTGAGTGCGGAGCCGCCCCAGAGCCGGAGGTCGAATTTGATGCGGCATAGCTTTTCCACGCCCACAAAGTTTGCGATCTTCTCCGCACATTCCAACTCAACGGAATGACGCTGACCGTAGTCAAATGTCAGAGCGTACACTTCAAAACCATCCGC
>JBGVOJ010000582.1:0-1494 GCA_045126415.1 Eubacteriales bacterium
ACGGGATCCTTGAAGGCACCGTCACCGTAGATCATGACTTCCACATGCTTGCCGGAAGCGTCGCCGACGAGCTTCTGGATGCGTTCGACGATGGGCTGGCAGTCGCGCGGGAAGAGCTTGATGGAATCTTCGGTAGCTTTGTTGGAACCGAGGAGACCGTAGGTTTCGTTGTAGCCGCTGCCGTCCACGGGTGCGGTGAGGATATCGTCGAGACCGAGAACGGTTTCGGCGCCGGAAGCCTTAAGGAGTCTCTTGGTGCGAGCGCGTGAGTGGATGTCACAGCAGAGAACGTGCTTGGTGTAGTTAAGGATGGTGTGGCAGTCGTTGGCGAAGATGACTTCGACGTCGCAGCCGCAGTTCTGGATGAGTTCCTTATAGTATGCGATATAGTCCACGCCGGTGAAGGTGTGCAGACGGTAACCGAAGAGTTCGCGGTACTTGGCTTCGTCGAGCACATCGCTGTACGGGTTCACACCGGCAGCGTCCATAGCGTCGATATCGATGAGATGGTTGCCAACTTCGTCGGACGGATAGCTGAGCATGAGATAAATCTTCTTGAGGCCGCCGGCGATGCCTTTGAGGCACATAGCGAAGCGGTTCCGGCTGAGAATCGGGAAAATAACGCCGGCAGTGCCTTCGGGGAACTTGGCACGGATGTCAGCGGAAATCTGTTCAACGGAGGCGTAGTTACCGCAGGCGCGGGCAACGACAGCTTCCGTTACTGCGATAACGTCACGGTCACGGATTTCAAGGTTTTCACTTGCGGCGGCAGCAAGAACGCTGTCAGCAACAATCTGAGCGATATCATCACCGCTGCGGATGATGGGAGCGCGTACGCCGCGGGAAACGGTACCGATAAGTCTTTCCATAATAGATCGTCCTTTATGATAGAATGAAGTTTTCCACACGTTATTATAACACAGTTTTGCGAGGATAGCAATATGTTTTTTTCACATTTCAAACGGGAGATTTGAATAAAATTTCAATTATTGTGAATTTGATTTTTGGTAAGGAAGAAAAATGGCCGTTCATGGCGTCTTTCTTCTTTCTGAAACAAACAAACGCTTTGAATCCCAAAATTTTTTATGAATAACGACAAATAACGCTTGACAAGATCGACTGATTAAGGTAAAATGATTCTGATGAATTACGAAAAAATTTTCCGTCGTCCGCAGTACGGCGGATTCCTACAGGAAAGGCAGGTATATTCTATGAAATTTTCTGCAGCAGGCGGCTGGTTCAGCGGCGACTGGTACAACAGAGTAAAGCAGGGCGGTGAAAACGGCTTCCAGGGCGTTGAACAGCTCGGCTGGCTCGGCCTCGATTTCGAACGTGCAAAGGCTACTCTCGACGAATACGGCGTTACCTCCACCGCGATCGTGATCCAGTCTGAAGTTGAAAACAACATGAAGCTCACCGCATGGGGTCACGGCATGACCTGGGCGGATTCCCGTCAGGCGTTCATCGACTCCTTCCGCGAAAGCGTCAAGGCTG
>JBGVOJ010000583.1:0-6063 GCA_045126415.1 Eubacteriales bacterium
TGCAGCTTATGGCATTGAGAATGAGAAGAAAGAATATCCAAACATTCATTATCGCCCCGTTAAAAGGCAACGAATTCTACCGTGCCTGCAACAACATCGGTGGTGAGTTCATTCAGATAAGCCCGGCATCTCCGAATTGTATCAATATCATGGAGATCCGCAAGACCGATACCACGGTTGCCGATTTACTGGATGCACCGAATATCGACAAGTCTATGCTTGCCGGGAAGATTCAAAAGCTGCATATTTTCTTCTCGCTTCTTATCCCCGATATGACCTACGAAGAAAAACAGCTGCTCGACGATGCGCTGATCAAAACTTATGCGCTTAAAGGCATTACCCATAACAATGATACCTTGGTGGATCCTGATCGCCCGGATCAGTATAAGGAAATGCCCATCCTCGGCGATCTCCACGAAGTTCTCAAGCAGTCCCCGGAAACAAAGCGTCTGGCAAACATCATCAACCGTTTTGTAGGTGGCTCTGCACGCAGTTTCAATCAGCAGACCAATGTACGGCTGGACAACAAATACATCGTCCTCGATATCTCAGAACTGACCGGTGACCTTCTGACTGTCGGTATGTTCGTGGCGCTGGACTATGTATGGGATAAAGCCAAAGAAGACCGGACTGCTGAAAAAGCAATTTTTGTGGACGAAACATGGCAGCTCATCGGTGCGGCGTCCAACCGTCTGGCAGCGGAGTTTGTGCTTGAAATCTTCAAGATCATCCGTGGTTACGGCGGATCGGCAATCTGCGCCACCCAGGACCTGAACGACTTTTTTTCCCTGGAGGATGGCAAGTATGGCAAAGGCATCATCAACAATGCCAAGACCAAAATTGTGCTGAATCTTGAGGATGAAGAGGCTCAGCGTGTGCAGGATATCCTCCATCTTTCCGAAACGGAGACGATGGCGATCACGCATTTTGAGCGCGGCAACGGTCTGATCTCCACGAACAACAATAATATCACCGTAGAATTTAAGGCCAGCGAGCTTGAAAAAGAACTGATCACCACCGATAGACGTGAGCTGAAGGAGATTGTTGATCGGGTAAGAAAACAGGTCGATCACAATACGCTCATCACAGATCTGTAAACCGAAAAACATAATTAACGCACACTTTACGCGTACTTTTCCACAGGATGTGGATTTCTGTGTGAATAACGCATATTTAACGCGACTTTCCATACGCAAATCAAAAACAACACACACTTAATGCGAATTTTACGCGACCATTCAACAGGAGACAGAACCATGAAAGGACAGGCAGCACACCATCAGATTCATAAAATCCAGATATTACAGCTTTTGAACATCGCCGGAACGCTGGAAGTCAGCCGGATCGGTCGGCTCATTGACATCAAACCGGGCAATATGGAAACCGTTCTCACACAGATGCAGAAAGCCGGAAAGATTGTCCGCAGCGGAAACCGTATTGCACTGGACCGCGGTGCACTGGAAGATATATCACCGTCATCGGATGCGGTTATGCGGGTGTTTTCCGATTTCATACACCGTTCGGATTACTATACCGCAGGGGAATATCCGGCTGCGGTATGCTTTTTCGCGGACGGTGAGGAATACGAGATCATTTACGCCGAACCCGGGCAGGAAAATATCATCCGCAAGGTACTGAGTCAGACCGAAACTCCGCCACTGAGACTGATGATTATTCAGTCCGCCGATCAGATTGAACGGCTGAACATTGACAATGTAGCAGCATACTGTATGGTTGATGGAGAAGCGGACGAAGTGAGATATTATAAAATGAAGGAGAGAAGGTCAGAATGAAAACCTACAGCGAATACCTATATCTGCAGATTTATAAGACGAAATGCATTCTTAAAGACCTTGAAACACTTCAGAATAGTGCAACGGATAAAGCCACCCGCAATGATATGCTCCAGCGAGTTGTCATCAAAGGGGAGGCATTGGCAAACAATCTCCGTCAGATGCTCCTGCAGTATTCAATTGTGACTCCTGAAATTCACAAAGAGCAGATCAGCCGGAGGAACGGGTATATTGTTTATGCCGACGGTGAAGATACCGTTATTGAGCTTCCTCAGCTTCCTTTACGTCAGCACAGAAGTGTGAACTGCCGGTATATCATTGATCCGCTGTTGTACAGTCTGGAACAGTATATCCGTGAAACCGGACATCCCGGATACGATTACTGTACTATAAAAATCACTCATGTATTTACGGAAGATACTACACTCCGGCAGATTCATGACTATGACAATCTGGAGGTCAAGAAAGTGCTGGACGCGATCTCGCTGTATTTGTTGGTTGATGACAATATCAAGCGGTGTCATGTTTATCACATGAGTGCGGTCGGGGACGAATTATGGACACAGATCCGGATTTGTCCCATGGAAGCCGGGGACAAAAAGATTGTAAAAAGGGGTGAAAAAGTGGTGGAAAACAGATGATTTTCACGCTGGGGACACTTCCACCATACACCTATATATAATGAAGAAAACATTTCGTTGAAAAAGGAATCTCCCTGAGTATAGAAACCGTCGGGGACAAAACAGAGAGGAACAGAACATGGAAAATGAAACACTGAAGGATACAATTCTGCAGCTTGCGGCACTGTCCGGTGAAGTATCAGAAGAGGCTTTGCGACTGCTTGACTGTTCGGAAAAGTACATGACAAACCTGCTTCTGGAATTGCGGAATAACCAGCTGATCAAACGCTGTGACAATGACGATATGACCGGATACAGACTTTCGCAGTCGGTCAAAAGATATCTGATGACACAGTATCCGGAAAGGTAGGGAGTCTATTTCCGGCAGGGTGGAATTACTTCCAAGGTACGGCTGGACAATACCCATCGGTTCCGATACTTGCGGATGTCGGAAGTGAATGCACTGATACATACTTCGGGAGGTGTGATCTATCCTGGATGCAAGCCGCCTTTCCAGCAGTCATCGCAGTCATCGCAGCCGGTGTACTATACATCCTTTGATGGGAATTGATCTTCCGGAAGAAAAAACAGTGTACTGTGACGGTTTCGCAGACAAAAGAATGCCGATATTGTTTGCCTGTGGTTTTGACATGGTACGATTGGAACGATTTAAAAATTATCTGGATATCAACAATATGACTGGCCTCGTTTTCTGCTTCGACTTTCAGATGTCTGTTCTTGAACGCTACTTTGATAATACAGTAACCATCCGTGTGATTGCCTCCAAAGCAACTGCCGATCTGTTCGGAATCCCATATGGAGGTAAAGGCGGATGAAAAAGTGGTGGAAAATCGTCTTCCTGCTGCCGGTAGTCTTCGCAGTCTTGTACGGCGGCGGATACATCGCCCAGTTTATCCGGAACTACAAGGAATGGGAACTCGCAGGCGGCATCGGTTCACCTGCATTTCCGACATTCGATCCCGCAGCCTGCTTTACGGCATTGACCATGATGCCATACGGACTGATGGGTGTGGGACTCTGTATTGTTCTGCTGGCACTCCTGATTTTCTCCATTATACACATGGGAGAGGACGACGGCGAAACCCGTGACTGGGAGCGCAATCTGTCTTACTCTAGCAAAGGCACCTACGGAACTGCAGGATTCATGAGCGAGTCCGAAATGGGCGAAGTGTTGGAACTGTGCGATCCCAGAAAGACCGATGGTACAATCCTCGGCAAGCTGAACGGTAAGGCTGTGTGTTTACCTCTTAAAAGCAGAACCAACGGAGTTGGTTCAATGAACCGGAACATCGCAGTCTTCGGAGCCTCCGGTTCCATGAAGTCCCGTGCCTTTGCCCGAAACATGATTTTCCAGACCGTCCGTCGAGGAGAAAGCCTTGTCATCACCGACCCGAAATCGGAACTGTATGAAGATATGGCACAGTATCTGGAGAACAATGGCTATCTGGTGAAGGTCTTCAATCTGGTCAGTCCGCAGAATTCCGATTCTTGGAATTTCCTTGCGGAAACCGAAGGGGAAGAAATCATGACACAGACATTGGTGGATGTTATCATCAAAAATACCGGCTCACCGAAAGGGGATCCGTTCTGGGATAACTCCGAAGCCAATCTGCTTAAGGCTCTGGTGCTGTATGTCATGCTGGAATATCCGGAAGAAAACCGGAACATGGGGGAAGTGTATAAGCTGCTCACCGTCAGCAGTGAAGCTGGACTGAACAAACTGTTTGGTGTGCTTCCCATGTCCCATCCCGCAAAGGCTCCCTATAATATCTTCAAGCAGGCAGCGGAATCGGTACGCGGCGGGATCATCATCGGACTTGGTTCCCGTTTGCAGGTATTCCAGAATCAGCTCATCTGCGAAATGACCAGCTGTGATGACATTGATCTGGAACTGCCCGGACGACAGAAATGTGCATACTTCTGTATCACATCCGATCAGGATTCCACCTTCGATTTCCTGTCCTCACTGTTCTTCTCGTTCCTGTTCATCAAATTGGTACAGTATGCGGACAAGTATTGTGCCGGCGGAAAACTGACGGTTCCCACAACATTTGTCTGTGACGAATTCCCGAATATCGGAACTATTCCGGATTTCTGCAAGAAAATCAGCACGGTGAGGAGCCGTGGTCTGAACATCTCCATCATATTCCAGAATCTCGCCCAGCTCCAGAATCGGTATCCGCAGAACCAGTGGCAGGAAATTCTGGGCAACTGCGACACACAGCTCTTCCTCGGATGCACGGATGAACTGACCGCCACCTTCATTTCCAACCGTACCGGAGATGTGACCATCGGCGTATCCAGCAAAGCGAAGCAGCTTTCCACCTGGCGTGTGTCCAACTATACTCCGGATTACCGCGAAACCTCATCCATCGAGAAACGCAAGCTCCTGACTCCGGATGAGGTTCTTCGTTTACCGCTGGACAAGGCACTGGTGATCCTTCGCGGGCAGAAGGTGCTGAAGGTGGACAAATTCGACTACACCCTCCATCCGGATTCCAAAAAGCTGACTCCCTGCAAAGCGGTGGAGCATATTCCGAAGCGGAATGTACCTGCTGAAGCCGGAGCAGAAGAACCGGAGAGGGAACCTGTTCTGGAAGCAAAGCAGGAATCTGAAAAAACAAAAACCACTACTGATGCGAAGCCGACCATCGAAGCGGTGGATCTGAATGACTTATTTAAGAAATAAAGGAGAAACATTTATGCAAAACGAAGAAATGACCAATCTGAACGATATCCTGACCGTGAATCCGGATGAAGTAATCACACCGGAAGACGACCGGGACAATGCCGTGTGGTTTGAACTGCGCAACGCATTCCGGACCAAAAAGATTCTGACCGGTACTCTCGATGCCGTGGAGGAAACACCCGGCGGTACCAATCTTGCCGTCGTATACTATAAGGAACACCGTGTCGCCATTCCGTTCCCTGAAATGATGATTGTGCTCACCGAAGATGAACGGTACGGAGACATGGATCGTCGTCAGAGTAAGATCATCGGCAATATGCTGGGCTGTGAAATCGACTTCATTATCAAGGGGATGGATCAGCAGAGCAGAAGTATTATTGCAAGCCGCAAGGAAGCCATGGAGAAGAAACGGCAGACCTACTTTCTCTCCACCAATCCGGACGGTTCCTATCAGATTTACGAGGGACGTATTGTGCAGGCGAGAGTTGTTGCGGTCGCTGAAAAAGTGATCCGCGTGGAGGTATTCGGTGTGGAATGTCCGATTTATGCCCGCGATCTTTCCTGGGACTGGGTCGGAGACTGTCACGATTTATATAATGTGGGCGACAAGATCCTTGTCCGTGTTCTGCAGGTTGAGAGAGAAGACAATGAGCGGATCGGGCTGAAGGTGGATGTCCGCAGTGTGCAGGAATCCGACGCCAAGGAAAAACTCAGCCGGTGCAAGCTGCAGGCGAAGTATGCCGGAACTGTCACCGATGTGAACAACGGGACGATGTATATCCGTCTTTCCAACGGAGTAAACGCCATTGCCCGAACCTGTTACGACAGCCGGATGCCCGGAAAGAAGGATGAAGTCAGCTTTGTTCTGACGAAGATTGACGCAGAACGTAATATGGCAATGGGGATTGTGACACGGATCATTCGGCAGAATGTGTGAGGA
>JBGVOJ010000584.1:0-1814 GCA_045126415.1 Eubacteriales bacterium
AAAAAGTTTCTTCCCCAAACCCCATCTTCAAAAACTTTTAAACGAATGGATAAACAAAGTTGGGTGCAGATTTGGAAGACCAAACCGGCTGTGCGGCCGACAGAATTCCAGCAACTGCAAATCCGCACAAACTTTGTCAACTTATTCCGTATAAAGCTTTTTGAAAGGGGTTTGGGGAAAACTTTTTCTCGAAAAAGTTTTCCCCAAGAAGCAAATGTCTATAAAACTTACGCGCGTTCCAGATATTCGGAGGTACGGGTGTCGATCTTGATCTTGTCGCCCTGGTTGATGAAGAGCGGAACACGGATAACTGCACCGGTTTCAACGGTTGCGTTCTTGGTAGCGCCAGTTGCGGTGTCGCCGCGTACGCCGGGTTCGCAGTCAATAACGTCGAGTTCAACGAACATCGGGGGTTCTACTGCGAAGGGCTTTTCCTGGTAGGAGTGGATCTTACAGATCATTTCTTCCTTAACGAACTTGAAGTTTTCGCCGATGAGGTCGCTGCCGATCGGAACCTGTTCGTAGGAATCCATGTCCATGAAGTAGTAGAGGTCGCCGTCACTGTAGAGATACTGCATTTCCTTGCGTTCGATGCGAGCGTCGTTGTACTTATCGGTAGGGGAGAAGGTCTTTTCAACCACTGCACCGGTGATAACGTTTCTCAGCTTGGTACGAACGAATGCGGCACCCTTACCCGGCTTTACATGCTGGAATTCGATAACCTGCATGACCTGACCGTCCATATCAAATGTAATACCGTTTCTGAAATCGCCTGCTACAACCATAGTAATTGTATTATTACCCCGTTCTGGGCGGGATAATCTCCTTTCATATAATAGAAATTTATATACATCTTATTCTATAATATTTTTGCGTATTTTTCAAGAGGATATGATATATTTTTCAAAAAAATTTACTGCATTTTCTGATTTTTTTCGTTTTCCCTCGGTTTTAACTAAAAAATAGTTAAATCAACTCACCTTTTAAACCACCTTTAACAATAAAATCCCAAAAAATCGCGTTGACAAACCATATGGCGTGTGCTATAATTATTCTGTACTCATCTATACTTTTCCTGTCGTACCATCAGCCGCGCGATATGCGTAAAAAAGACGCCTCACGCGGCGTCTGTATGCTCTTTACTGACCTGTCTCCCCAGCGGCCCTGCGGCAGTCAAAGTATATCTTGTTTACCATATTACATAATAAGAGGTTTGTTATGAAAAGAACCCTTTCTATGGTGCTTGCGCTTCTGATGCTCGCAGCGACCGCTCTGACATCCTGTTCCGAATCCACCGAAAACGCGGAAACCACCGCCGGCACCACCAACGCTCCCGTTGCAGGTGAAGAAACCGTAGAAGAAACGGAAGAAACCCGTGCAACCGCCAATGTTCCCGAAGGAACCAACTACGACGGCTACACTTTCACGATCTTCTGCTCCTCCAACAGCGAATACGGCATCGTCCAGAACGACTTCGCGGCAGAAGAGCTGACCGGTGAAGCGATCAACGACGCGAAGTTCAACCGTAACGTAGCAGTCGCCGACAAGCTTAACATCAGCATCACCACTCTGAACGCAGCTTCCGCAGGTCACGACGCAGGCTACAACGAAATCACCCGTGACGTTCAGGCAGGTACCGCTTCCTTCGACCTTATCACCGCATGCGGCTACTCGACCAGTAAGCTCTCCCAGAACAACTACCTCATGGATATCTCGACGGTTCCCTACATCGACCTCGAAGCATCCTGGTGGGATCAGGTAGCTAATAAGGACCTCAAGATTCTCGACCAGCTCTTCTACACCACCGGTGACAT
>JBGVOJ010000585.1:0-6848 GCA_045126415.1 Eubacteriales bacterium
CGCTGTGGCAGCTGCCGAGTATCTGCTGGGTCAGACCGCCGGTCTGTACAACATGGAAACCATGCTGGGTTAAAAAACCTGTTCCGAGAAAGGTTTGATATGATGAACGAAAAAATTCGTATCGGTATTCTGGGTTACGGCAATCTGGGCCGTGGTGTGGAGCTGGCTCTGCGTCAGAACCCGGATATGGAGCTGGTGGCCTTCTTCACCAGACGGGATCCTGCCGCGCTGAAGACGCTGACGCCTTCCGTTCCCGTGTATCACGTGGACAGCGTGCTGGATTATCAGAAGGATATCGATGTGCTGATCCTCTGCGGCGGCAGCGCTACCGATCTGCCGGTGCAGACCCCCAACTATGCCAAGTATTTTAGTGTGGTGGACAGCTTTGATAACCACGCCCATATTCCCGAACACTTCGCCAACTGCGACGAGGTTGCCTCCGAATCCGGGAAGATCGCCCTGATTTCCGCCGGTTGGGATCCCGGTCTGTTCAGCCTGCAGCGGCTGCTGGGCATGTGCGTTCTGCCCCAGGGCAGCAGCTATACCTTCTGGGGCCGCGGCGTCAGCCAGGGTCACTCCGATGCCATTCGTCGGGTAGAAGGTGTGCAGGACGGCAAGCAGTACACCATTCCTGTGGAAGCTGCTCTGGAACGGGTTCGCAGCGGCGAAAATCCCGATCTGACGACCCGGGAAAAGCACACCCGCGAATGCTATGTTGTAGCGGAAGAGGGGGCGGATCTCGAACGCATCGAACGCGAAATCAAGACGATGCCGAACTATTTCGCGGATTATGATACGACGGTGACCTTCATCACGATGGAGGAACTGAAGCGTGACCATGCGGGCATCCCGCACGGCGGCAGTGTGATCCGCACCGGCGTGACCGGCTGGGACGGCGAACACACGCACGTGATCGAGTACAGCCTGAAGCTGGATTCCAATCCGGAATTCACGTCGAGTGTGCTGGTGGCGTTTGCACGTGCGATTTACAAGATGCACGAACGCGGCGCGGTCGGATGCAAGACCGTCTTTGACGTTGCTCCGGCGGATCTGTCCCCGCTTTCGGCGGAAGAGCTTCGCGCACATATGCTTTGATGGAATGGAGTTATCGGGGAAAACTTTTTCGAGAAAAGGTTTTCCCCGAACCCCTTTCAAAAAGCTTTCGACAAATAGATAGGACAGTATTTGTGCGGACTGCACGAGAAAACGGTATGATGTTTGGTCATACCGTTTGTTTTTTTGATTTATCTGGAGTTTTCCACAGCATCCGCAAGCTGTTTCGCCGCCGCGTACGTGAGTTTCTCTGCCGCGTCGCGTACGGTGTCGGGCATACTTCCGCTCACAGGGCCGCGGGTCTCGAGAGACATCACGCCGTCAAAGCCTGTTTCGGCGAGGGCGTTCGTGAACGATTCCCAGTTCGCTGTGCCGAGATACGGCAGCTGATGACGGTCGCTTCTGCCGTCGTTGTCGTGAACGTGGAGCGTACGGAGATACTTTCCGGCACTGCGGACGGCGTCGCCGAGGTCGTGACCGAACACGTTTGTGTGTCCGGTGTCAAAGCAGATGCCTGCGTTCGGGTGATCCACCATCGCGACAGCTTCCGCAATGCGGTCCATTGTGGAGATGCGGTGCGCGGTCATGGGCATGTTTTCAAGACAGAGTGTCACGCCGTACTTTTCGCAGTCGGGCATGAGATTTTTCATGAGTTCGACGGTGAGGGTGAGGGCGAAGTCCGCGTCGTCCTCTTTGCCCCAGCCGTACGGCATCTGCGGATGGATAATGAGATACGGCGCACCGAGGCAATGGCAGCCGTATACGGCAAGCCGCATATCTTCAAGGGTTTTCGCACGGTTTTCGGCGGTGGTGTCGTCTGTCGGCCACGGGCCGTGTACCTGCGCAATTTCGATGCCCGCGGCTTCTGCGGCTGCGCGGACGGTTCTGCAGTGCGCTTCCATGGCGGCGGCGTCACGGTAGTATGCGGCTTTGGTATTTGCAAGATCCTGGTCGACGGCGTCGTAGCCCACTTCGCGCATACGGACGTACATTTGCTCAAGCGGGAGATACGCGAACGGGCCGCTGGTATTTCCGGTTTTCATGGTGGTATGTCCTTTCTTTAATTTTTGGATTGTTGGGGAGAAACTTTTTGAAAAAAAGTTACTCCCCAAGCCCCATTTCAAAAACTTTTAAACGAGTGTGGAAACAGAGTTTTGTGCGGATTTTTCGAAAAGTTTGCACGTACTTTGTTTATGTATCCAGTATAAAAAGGTTTTGGGGAGGGTGCGGGAACCCATTTTACTTAAAAAACGGTTCCCCCGAAAAACATTATTTTTTTGTATCTTCCAGTGCGGTCGTTGCACGTACGGTGATGGTGCGTTCGTAGCATTCGAACATATCATCGACCGTTTTCTTGTCCATCTTCTTTGTGAAGAGGCTGACCACCGGAACGGCGATCAGACCGACGACCTTGGAGAGGACGCCTGCGTTGATCGGGGAGGAGAAGTATGCGCTGATGAAAGGAACGCCCGCGAAGGTGCAGATCATGTTGGCGATCATGATGCCGACGCCGGTGATGAAGCTGACCCATACGGAAGCTCCCGTGACCTTCTTGGAGTACAGACCGTAGAGGAAGGGGGAGAGGAACGCACCGGCGAGAGCACCCCAGGAGATACCCATGAGCTGTGCGATGAACGTAACCTGGGACTTGACCTGAAGGATCGCGATGGATGCGGAGATCACGATGAAGAATACGATCAGCACGCGGATGCAGAGCATTTTCTTCTTTTCGTCGATCGCTTTCTTGGACAGCGGAACGATCATGTCAAGCGTAAGGGTGGAAGAAGAGGTCAGAACGAGGGAGGACAGCGTGGACATGGACGCGGAGAGAACGAGGATGATGACGATCGCTACGATCACGTCCGGGAGACCGGAGAGCATCTGCGGAACGATGGAGTCGTACACAGGTGCACCGTTCGCGCCGTAGGTAATGGAGTCGGCGTAGAGTCTGCCGAAACCGCCGAGGAAGTAGCAGCCACCGGCAACCACGATGGCGAAGAACGTGGAAATGATGGTGCCCTTGGAGATGGCCTCTTCATTCTTGATGGCGTAGAATTTGCCGACCATCTGCGGGAGACCCCATGTACCGAGAGAGGTGAGAAGAACAACGCCGAAGAGTTCCAGCGGCTTCGGGCCGAGGAAGGAAACGAACGCGCCGTTCAGATCGGGGTTGGTTTCTGCTTCGATCTTGGAAAGAGTGGAGAGGGCTTCCATGAAACCGCCGTTGGAATTCAGAACTGCAGCGATCACAGCAACGATACCGAACAGCATGATGATGCCCTGAATGAAGTCGTTGACCGCGGTTGCCATGTAGCCGCCGGCGATGACGTAAATACCGGTCAGCACGCTCATGATGATAACGCACCATGCGTAATCGATGCCGAACGCGGATTCAAACAGACGGGAGAGACCGTTGTAAAGGGATGCGGTGTAGGGGATGAGGAAGACAAACACAATCGCGGATGCGGCGAGCTTGAGGGAAGTCGAGTTAAAACGCTGACCGAAGAATTCGGGCATCGTGCGGGATTCGAGCTTCTGGGTCATGAGACGGGTGCGTCTGCCGAGGATGACCCACGCGAGAAGGGAACCGATGAGAGCGTTGCCGATGCCGATCCATGTGGAGGCAACCCCGTATTTCCAGCCGAACTGTCCGGCGTAACCGATGAAGATAACGGCGGAGAAGTAGGATGTACCGTAAGCGAAAGCGGTCAGCCACGGACCGACGCTGCGTCCGCCGAGAACGAAGCCGTGAACGTCGGTGCTGCTCTTGCGGCACATGAAACCGACGGCAAGCATCGCGGCGAAGAAAATGAGAAGGAATGAAACTTTGATAATCATGACTCTGCTCCTTTGTGGGGATGAAATAGAAACATAAAAAGCTGCCTCGTCGTGATTTGACGTGCAGCTTTCAAGCGGAATTTATACGAACTATGTAAAACCGTTTTCGTGGTTGCATCACAAATCACTATTACCTTTCTGCAAAGTAATAGTAATAATAGTAGTATGCAAATACGAAATTACGGTTTGCCATTATCGTTGTACTCCTCTGTTTGATGTTGTGGTAGATTATAGCACCGCGCTAAAGCGTTGTCAAGAGGGTTCTGCAAATTTTTTCGGAAAAATTGATGAAATATGACAAAAATGAAAAAATATACAGAAAGATTGCATGGAGAGAGGGGGTATGATATAATACATATGCAGAATAAAAGACGGGAGGGGTGTTTTATGGATAAGAGAGTGAAGTACAATTTTGTGATTTTACTGCTTACGGGAATCGCAAGTCTGGCAGCTTTGGGATTGAGACCGGGAGAAATGGACGATTATGTGTTTTTAGGTCTCTGCGAAGACTTGTGGGAGACTTTTAAGAATATTTCGTTTTTTCCGCCGCTGCCGGTCAGTCCTGAGAGTCTGAAAGATACTTTCGTTGGAATATTCGGTATTTTTGCGGTCGGTATTCTTCCGCAATGGCTGATGCTGAAGTGTAAATGGAGATTTCTGCAGTTTCTTCCTCTGCACCTTTCCGTTTTTTTCTGGATATGGGGGGAATATCTTTATGCGGATTCGGCAAGCATAGGAGAACTGGTGGTGAGTGTCATGATTGCGGGCAGCGGAATTTACTGTACCGTATGCGCGGGACTTACATGTGTTATTTATACGATATATATAGCGTTCCGTAAAGCTGCATAAAATGAGCGGGTACTTTTTGTGAGTACCCGCTGAATTTTTATTTTTCCGCAAAAAGTTCGTCCGCCGTACGGATTCCGGCATTCTTCAGAAACTTTATTGTTTCCGCCACCCGATGTCCGTCATAGTCCTCGCGGCGGTGTCCGTCGAATCCTACGCTGATGTACACGCCCGTCTCCCGTACGATCGCCTGCTTTTCCGGATCGTTCACGAAATCCGCTACATATGCGTGTTCCCGGTACCGGTGAATGCTGTCGTAACTGACATTCATCTCCCAGAAAATGCCGTGTTCCGCTAATTTTCCGAAGAATTCCCGACGGTCATCCCTGCGGTTGTCGCAGTACGCGAACATATCCGTGTGCGCGATGCCGCAGCGGATGCCGAGTTTTTCCGCGAAGCCGAACAGGTCGTCCTTGGCCAGACTGTCCGGATGGTCGATGTGTTCAAGCAGACAGTAGTCGTATCCCGCGATTTCCGCCGGATCGGCGATGTCGAAATTGCCCGGAATCGTCGCGATTTCGATACCGCAGAGAATACGGAGCCGGTCGGCGTTATCCGCCGCAAGCTGACGGATGACGCGTTCGTACTCCGCTTTCCGCTTCCCGATGCCGTAGTTGTGGTCAGTGATGCCGAGCAGACGGACGCCGTTTCTCACCATTGTGTCGACGAGATCCTGCGGAAGATCGCGTCCGCAGAAACTGTAGTGTGTGTGCGAATGCAGGTCGAATACCGGAATTTCCCGGTCGAGCAGGTCAAAGGTTTCCGTATATCCGCCGTCGGGTCGGATTTCGAGAATCACCGGAGCCTTGGCGAGCTGTCCCTTTTCCCACGCACGGAAAAACGACGCATAGGAGATGAACTTCCCGTACCAGTCCCCGATCGGCTGATGATTTTCAAGAACTCCGGCGGAATTCCGTGCATACTGGTGGATGTGGTACCCGACGATTTCACTGCCGGCTTCCGCGTACCACGCGCCGCTCGTGTACTTCTGACTGAACGGAGCGTTGTTCCGCGCATGACCGGTATCGAGATGGATGCCGGTTTTTTTGGATGTATGCTCCCGCAGAATCCGCATAAACCGCAGACATTCCTCCGGAAGATAGCCGAACCGGTGGTTTTCCACAGTATCCTTTGCGGTCATGTGCATATTTTCAACCCCGATCACGAGCGTGTCGGGCAGATTCGCCAGATTTTTATCCACAAATCCGGCGATTTCGCCGAGAGCTTCCTCCGTCACCGTATGAGATGGGAGGTTCGGAACGTGGAGCGTGATCCGGTCGGCGGAAACCGTTTCCGCAAATTCCGCAAACGATTTCCAGACGCCGGTGTTGTACGATCCGTTCACGATCACTTCCGGTGCGTGCAGGGACAGCGTGTGTCCGCCTGCCGCACGCCAGCGTTTAAGCAGTGGAAGAATAGAATCCGCGTCCGTCAGTGCTTCGCCGCGCAGTTCGATGCACCCGAGCCGGCGGGAGATCGCGTATTCGATATCCGTTTCGGGACGTCGGCAGGAAAGCCCGATATACTGCGCGAAGTCGTACGGGATGGGGCAGTGGTAATGGGTCTGCCGCAGTTCCTTTGTATCGGTGTCGTAGTACGAAATGGCGGGGGAATCTCCGATATTTTTGTCGGGATCGGCCGCCGGAAGGATGCAGCTGCCGTCCTCCTGCCGCTGTGCAAGATGCAGGTGCGCGAAGAACAGCGGCACGTCCGGATGGGCTTCCCGCCACTTCGTCAGACGGGAACGGTGCGGTTCGGGTATGCAGCTGAACGGATGGTGCGCGCAGACGACGGTGTTTGCATCTGCGGAATCAAGCAGAGCGTACGTTTCCTCGGAAATCGTATGCTCCCCATCAGTCAGCGAAAGAATACGGATTCCGCCAAGATCGGTGCAGAGAGGGGAAGTCATCGCGCGGACTTCGGCGGCAGTCTCCGGTGTACGGAAGTCGGAATTTCCGGGGATCACGACGGCCGGAACGGGAAATCCGGCAAGTTTTTTGCGGAAAATGCGGAGCGAATCAGGGTGACCGTTTGCGGTGAAATCCCCGACGAAAACGACCGTGTCCGCTTTTTTTTTCTGTAAATCCTGCAGTGCCCAGTCAAACACATCG
>JBGVOJ010000586.1:0-13805 GCA_045126415.1 Eubacteriales bacterium
GCTTCCATGCGTACGATCCCGAGCTCATGAACGCGCCTGCCATTCTCGCCAACGGCGGGATGATTTACGATTACACAACAAAAACGATTGTCGATCTGTCCGGTCTGGACGAACGCTGCATTCCCGGACTGCGGAAGGTGCGTGACCGGTTTCCGGAGCTTGCGATTGAGATGTACGCGCCGCACGACACCTGCTGCATTCACCTCAACGAACGCTCGCGCCGTCATTTTGCGGGACACCGGATCGTTCCGCGCGAGATTGAGGACCCGGCGGAAGCTTCTTTCCCCTGTGCAAAGGTGATGTTTGCCGGCAGGGAAGAGGACATCGCGGCGGCACAGGAATTTCTTACGTCAGAATGTCCGGAACTCGGTTTTGTCCCGACCCGCGGAACCCTGCTGGAAGTTCTGCGTCCCGGCGTGGGAAAGGGGACGGCACTTCTCCGACTGGCAGAATTACTCGGCATTGCTCCGGAAAACGTCTATGCTGTCGGGGACGGAGACAACGATGTCGATATGCTGAAAGCGGCGGCAGCTGCGTTTGTTCCGGAAAACGGTGACGACGCTGCGAAAGTGTGCGCGACCTGTATCGTCTGCTCGAACGATGACGGAGCCGTAGCGGACGCGATTGAACGGATCGGAAGAATCACATAATAACAAAAAACGGGAACCGGCGGAAAAACGGTTCCCGTTTTGCATTTTGACGAATTTGCCGGAAATAAAAAATTATTTTTTAGCGATGATTGAGAAAAAACTTGCATTGTATCAAAAATTATGATATAATGACCTAAATTCACTTCTGCAGATCGGGAGATTTTTATGCTTTTTAATTCCATTGAGTTCCTGATTTTCTTCCCCATCGTCATCGCAGGCTTCTTCCTGCTCCCGCACCGGTTCCGCAGGTATTTCCTGCTCGCCGCAAGCTGTTACTTCTATATGTCCTTCATCCCGAAGTATATCTTTATTCTTCTGTTTACAACGCTTGTGGACTACTTCGGTGCGCTCGGCGTGGAAAAAGCACGTGAGATCGGGAACCGAAAACTGAGCAAAGCCTGTTTCCTTACGGCCGTCCTTCTGAATGTTGGGCTGCTCGTTTTCTTCAAGTACCTCGGACTCCTTGAAGACACCATCAACTTCTTCGGTCATATGATCGACATGAAGACCGTTGTCCTCCCGGACGTCGTTCTTCCCATCGGTATTTCGTTCCACACGTTCCAGAGCATGGGCTACCTCATCGACGTGTTCATGGGCAAGGAAAAGGCGGAAAAGAGCTTCATCGACTTCGCGCTCTTCCTGATGTTCTTCCCGCAGCTCGTTGCCGGTCCGATTGAACGAAGCTCCAACCTGTTCTCCCAGCTCAAGGAAGAACATTTTATCAAGTACGAAAACTTCTCCTACGGCGGCAAGATGATGCTGTGGGGGATGTTCAAGAAGGTTGTCGTTGCCGATAACCTCGCGATGTTCGCGGACGCGGTGTTCAACAACGTCGAGTCCTACTCCGGCGGCGGTCTGATCCTCGGGATCCTCGCGTTCACGATCCAGATCTACTGCGACTTCTCCGGTTACTCCGACATCGCCATCGGTGCCGCACGCTGCATGGGCATCCATCTCATGAAGAACTTCGACACCCCGTATTTCTCCAAAAACGTCCCCGAATTCTGGCGCAGATGGCACATTTCGCTGTCCACGTGGTTCAAGGATTATGTCTACATCCCGATGGGCGGCAACCGCGTCAGCAAGCCCCGCTGGATTTTCAACCAGATGGTCACCTTCACTGTGTCCGGTATCTGGCACGGAGCGGCGTTCACGTTTGTTGTCTGGGGTATGCTCAACGGCGTATACATCGTGATCTCCCGTTTCGTCAAGCCGATCCGCGAAAAGATCAAGGAAGTGATCGGTCTCGCGAAGGTGAAATGGCTCGGCGACGGCATCGATATGCTGATCACGTTCTGCCTGATTTCCGTGACGTGGGTCTTCTTCCGTGCGAACAGCTTCGCGGATGCGTTCTACGTCTTCGGGAACCTGTTCTCCGAAACGGTCTGTGAATTTCCGCACATCGCGGATTTCCGTGCGTACATCGCCATGGGCGCGCCGGTTCTCCTGCTCGCCGTGGACGCTCTGACCAAATCGCAGAAGGTGACCGCATGGTATACGAAGCGCACGATCCCGATGCAGGTGGTTCGTATTGCATCGTACGCGGTCATGCTCTTCATCATCGTCATCTTCGGTGCGTACGACAACAAGTCCTTTATCTACTTCCAGTTCTGAGAAAGGGATTTTCTTGGGGCCCCCTTTTTTAAGGAAAAAGGGTTCCCCAAACCCCTCCGAAAAACCTTTTTGGACTGGTAAAAGGACGGAGTATGTGCAGATTTATTGTTGATTTAACCTTGAAATTCTATGGAGGTAAAATATCTCTATGACGGAAAAACATGAATTACGCGCTCTGCCGGTCATTTTTGTCAAAGGCCTGATCGTGGTCGGTCTTGCCTTTCTGATGGCGTTCGGGCTGAACAGCGCGATGCAGTCCTTCCTCGACGACGAAGTCGCGGTCGTTCAGGCGGCGGCGGAACGTGCGGCAAAGATCGAAGCGGCTCTTGCGGCTGCCGAAAACGAAGCGGCTGCAAAGCGTCTGGAAGCGGAACTGGCAGTCAAAAAGGCGGAGCAGTACGAGGAATTCTACCAGAAGTACAAGACCCGTCACTGCTACCACTACTACGGTCAGTTCTATGAAATGTTCGACAATATGTACAACGCCGATACCATTTTCATCGGCACATCCCACGCGGCGCACGGCATCAATCCGCAGTACATGGAAGAAGTCATGCCCGAAAAATCGTGGTTCAACTTTGCTCTGAACGGCTCCAACCCGAAGTACTACCTCGACTGGTGGAAGGTGTTCCTGGAATCCGGCTATCCGATTCCGGAAACCATCGTCTACTGCGTCGACTGGTTCATGTGCGACGACGGCTGGCTCTGGCGCCGGATCGATTTTGACACCAACCCGGACTGTCCGGTCGACATCATGCGCAAGATCAAGGCGGCCGAAAAGCGCAAGGCAGCGGTTGAAAGCCATAACGCCAAGGTCGAAGGCGAGACCGTGACCGAGTCGGAAACGCCTGTCGAAACGACGGAAAAGACCGAAAAGATCAACTGGTTCGACCTCGACGAAGCGACGACCTACCTGTTCAGCCGGATTCCGATTATCTATTCCCGTGACCGCATTCCTGAAATGATCGAATACTACCTGAACGGCGGCGAATTCGAAATGCCGGAAGAAGAGATTGACCTTGAGGCTCTTACTGCACTCGACGAAGAAGCACCGCTTCCGGAAATCCCGGTCTACAAACACGCACATCAGGCAGACCAGGACAACAACATCACCAGCTCGTACTATAAGGGCTATATTCCGTGGGAACGCGGCTTCTCCGGCGGCGTCGTCCATCAGGGCTGCAACGACAGGGAAGACCAGTGGAAAGCGTTTGAACAGCTCCTTGATATCTTCGTGGAAGCCCCCGAATTCATCCGGGGACGCCGCACGGACAAGATGGAGCCGAACAACGACCGCATCGAGAAAGTTGCCGAAAAGTACGGCATCACCTTCTACAACTACAATGAAGAACTGGCCGGTGACATCAACGCAAGCTACCAGAACTTCTCCGACTGGGGTCACATGAACACCAAGGGCAGCACGGAATTCTCCAAGCTCCTCGCAAACGACCTCAAGGAATATTTTGATAATCTGGAAGAATGATTTTTCTCGGGGAAACCTTTTTTGAAAAAAGGTTTCCCCGAACCCCTTCCAAAAAACTTCATACTATGTGGATAGACAAAGGAATTGCAGATTTAAAGAAATAAAAATTTCTGTATACTGCATAAATTATTGTTATCTTTTTTTATGGAAAAGTTTTTCCATAAAACTATTTTTCCACTTGAAATACCGACGGATGTGTGATATACTTACTAAGATATTCTGCATAAATAAGGTATAAGTTCAATGATATACAACAACATTCTTGAAGCGATGGGTCATACGCCCATCATCCGTCTGCAGAAGCTGGGCGATCCCGACGGTGCGGACATTCTCGTTAAATTTGAAGGACTGAACGTCGGCGGTTCCATCAAGACCCGTACGGCGTACAACATGATCCGCGACGCGGAAGAAAAGGGTCTGATCGGTCCCGACACGATCATCGTGGAACCCACGAGCGGCAACCAGGGCATCGGTCTTGCGCTTGTCGGTGCGGTACGCGGCTACAAGACGAAGATCATCATGCCCGACTCCGTCAGTGCGGAACGCCGTCTGCTTGTGGAACATTACGGCGCGGAAGTGATCCTCATCCATGACGCGGGCAACATCGGGCTTTGCATTGAGGAATGCCTGAACCTCGCGCTGAAGATGAAGGCGGAAGACCCGAACGTGTTCGTTCCGCAGCAGTTCGAAAATCCGGCGAATCCGGCGATCCAGCGCTGTCAGACCGCCAAAGAAATCCTCGACGATGTGGACGGTCCGATCCACGGCTTCTGTTCCGGCATCGGCACCGGCGGCACCATCACCGGCATCGGCGAAGCGCTCAAGGCGGCAAATCCGGACATGACCATCTGGGCGGTCGAACCGGAAAACGCGGCGATTCTTTCCGGCGGCTCCATCGGCACGCACGTACAGATGGGCATCGGCGACGGCGTGATTCCCGTGATCCTCAACCAGAACATCTACGACGACATCTGCATCGTCCGCGACGACGAAGCCATCCGCGTTTCCAAGGAACTCGCGCTCAAGGAAGGCATCCTCTGCGGCATCAGCAGCGGCACCAACGTCGCGGCGGCAATCAAGCTGGCAAAGGTTCTCGGCAAGGGCAAGACGGTCGTGACTGTCCTTCCGGACACCGCGGAACGCTATTTCTCCACACCTCTGTTTGAATAATGACATACAAAAAGGACGATATCTTCGGATACCGTCCTTTTGATTTTCACTCAATCGTCTGATAAATTTCGCCGTCTTTTTCGCCGAAAGTAACCTTTCCGAGAACCGTACGGCGGTTGCCGGAGGGTTTGTCGGGGTTGGTCTGGATGTGGAAGGACGTGTACAGATCACCGTCCTTTCCGGTGAAGAACGCGTTGTGTCCCGCGCCGAAGAGGTCGGCACGGCAGGACAGCACCGGATTGTTCGCGGATTTCGTCCACGGCCCCATCGGGTGATCCGCCGTCGCCACGCAGATCGCGTAATCGTTGGTCGCGTAGCAGTTCGCGGAATAGTTCATAATGTACTTGCCGTCACGGAAAATGACGCACGGACCTTCGTTCCAGAGGTGGTTGATATTGAGCGACTTGAATTCGAATTCCTTGTCCGGCGTGGTCATGAGCTGCGGTTCACCGATCACGTTCGTGAGGGTATCGTCGAGCTGCACGCAGTAGATCTGGCTGGTCTTCACGCCGTCAATGATATTTTCGGAACAGTCGCGGGAGTAGTAGAAATAATTTCCTTCGTCACAGACGAGGACGGAGCCGTCGATTGCCGCATAGCCGAAATCGAACATCGGCTTGCCGTGAACGTCGGTGAAGGGGCCTTTCGGATCGTCCGCAACCGCAACGCCGAGACGGAGGGAGTCCAGTTCGCGGCTCTGCGCCGTGTAGTGCATGACGAATTTGCCGTTATGGTAAACGACTTCCGGTGCCCAGAAGTGGGACTTGCCCCAGAAATCGATCGCACGGAAGCAGAGCGTCGGTTCGCTCCAGTGAACGAGGTCTTCGCTTTCCCATACGAGGAAGCCTTCGCCGCTGCTGGTAGCGTAACTGTAGTATTTGCCTTCGTAAAGCAGTACCTGCGGGTCGCCGATGCGGGTGATGTCGGTGATAATCATACAGTGTTCTCCTTGATTCCAATGAGATGATAATTCATGGTAGCACATTTCGCAGATATTGTCAATTCCGCAGGTCACATATTTCTGGATTTTTTAACATCTTTCTGCTATAATAAATCCAATCATCTCATCAGATAAAAAGGAGGCTGCTTCCGCTATGAATTCCGACGAAAAACTGACCGTGCGTGAAAAACTGCGGATTGCCGGGGTCACCGGAATCTTTGCCGCGGTCGGCGCAGTTCTCGGCGCCATCGCTTATTATCAGCAGTGGCTTGGATAAATCCCACGGAAAAGTACCGTACAGATTCACAAAAAATCTGCACGGTACTTTGTTTTTTATTTGTTTCAAGTTTTTTGGATGGGGCTTGGGGAAACCTTTTTGCAAAAAAGTTTCCCCAATAACTTTTTCTCTCTCAGAATAATCCGCCTTCGAGATATTCTTTGTACGTATCGTCCGTGCATTTCTTCGGATTCACCGACAGGCGGTTGAAGACGCCGCGTCCGCCGGGTTCGCCCACGGACAGAACGACGTTCTTTTCCTGCTGGTGATGGAAGCCGATGTTGAAGTTCGTCAGAACCGAGTTGAATTTTCCGTCCGCGCGGAACGCCGTGTGAACGTCCCCGCGTGCCGCGTACCACATCGTGAAGCAGCTGTCATAGATGTTGCGGACGTTGCGGTTGCGCTCGGTGCTTGCCGTACGGAAGCCGATGCCGAAATGGTCGCTGTAGCAGAAATTGTACCAGTTGTTCCCCGCGTAATCGAGGAAGCCGCAGGAATTGCCGTAATTCGTGTAGTCGCAGGTGTACAGCGGGTGCAGGTTTCGCATACTGTTGCCCGCGGAACGGAGCTCGATGCCCGTGAATACGCGCGCGATCCGCATATTCGTCAGCGTGTTGTCGTAGCCTTCGAGCAGGACGCCGACCGACTCGGTGGAACCGTTGCCGATGATGTTCACGCCGAAGATGTCCGCATCGGACGAGCCGCTGTTTGCGCCGTGCTTGATGTGGATGCCGATTTTGACGTGCTTGATCGACACGTCGCGGATCATCGTTTCGCGCCCGCCGTCGATGGAAATGCCCTTCGCGACGCCGCTGCCGTCCACGATGCCGCCGGTGAAGGAGTAGTTGCTGCCGATGGTGTAGATGTCGTTCGCCGGATGCGACGCACCGAGACGTACCATCGCTTCGTCACTGTCCCAGCCGTCCGCCGCCTTCAGCACCGCATAAGTCGAAAGCTTCAGCGCGACGCTCTTTTTCGGATGCGCGGGCGTGAGGATCGGCTTGCCCAGGATGTACGTACCGTCCGGGAAGTAGATCGTGCGGTTCGGGTTGTCGTCGATCAGCCGCTGGATTGCGTCGGACACGTCCGCGGAACCGTCGTTCGGGATGGTGTCGGTCACAACGACGTAGCCGGATTTCGTGGTTTCAAAATCGTTCATGGGAACCTCCTGTTTTGGATGAAGTGTACAAGAATTCTGTAGTTATTCTAACATAACACGGGCAGTCTGTCAAGGGATGAAAAAAGGAACGGATTTCCGTTCCTTTTAGTCATACACTTCCCGTCGGTGTCCGACCGTCAGCACCAGAATCACAACTTTGTCGTCGTGAATTTCCGCAATCAGACGATAATCCCCAATCCGGTACCGCCATTGTCCGCTCCGGTTCGCGGTCAGTCCTTTCCCGTGCTGCCGTGGATTTTCACAGTCCACAAGATTTTTTTCGATCCATCCGAAAATCAGCGCCCGCGTCTGTTTGTCCAGTTTCTTCAATTCTTTTACCGCACGCGGCGTATACTCTACAGAATATTTCATCAGTCAAGCTCTAACATCTTTCTCACTTCATCGTGGGTATACGTCACCGGATTCTCGCGGTGTTCGGCAGCGGCTTTTTCGTAAGCGGCGAGGTCGAATTCGTCTTCGATCCGTTCCATGATCGTCTGGCGGATCAGCTCGGAAACGGTCATATTGCGCAGTTCGGCGTATTTTTTGATGAGCGCGGTGTCCGCGTCGCTCAGGCGTAAAGAGATCGTCATTGAAATATCCTCCTTGCAGGGTGTGTAATACATTGTATTACATATTATGTGTTTTGTCAATGGATTTTATAAATTTTTTTACTCTGGTAAATCCTCCGGCGGCTTCGGATTGTTCGTTCGTCCGAGAAGGTAGTCTGTTGAAGTTTTATAAAGCCGCGCAAGGCGGATCAATACAGGGGTCGGAATATCCTGATGCCCTTTTTCATAGCGAAGATACTGCGGCTGTTTCATCTCAAGGTATTCCGCGATCTGTACCTGTGTCAGATCGTGGTCTTCCCTCAGGTCACGCAGTCTGCGGTAATAGTAATCCATATAGTTTCCCTCTGATTTATTCCGGCAGTTCTTCCGGTGATTTTGGATTGTTCGTTAAACCAAGAAGGTAATCTGTCGAGGTTCTATACAAAACCGCAAGCATTGCCAGCATATATACCGGGATTGCCCTTTCTCCACGTTCGTACCGTGCATACTGGGTCAAACCGGCTCCAAGATATTTGGCTATCTGTGCCTGTGTCATGTCATGGTCTTCACGCAGGTCACGGATACGGGGATATAGATATTTCATTGTCATCCTCATTTTCTCATTTTTGATATTGACATTATAATATGTTTTGTGTATAATATATCAAAAATAACTCCAAACGGAGTAGAAATAATCCGAGGTATCCCATGAAACTTATCGAAGAATTATACACCTGTGACCTCTCCGCCACCGACCGTCCCGCGTGGCACCGTGAGGAATGCCGAGATATCGACCGGCTGAAAAACCGCTGCACCGGAAAACTCCTCGCCGGTCTCACCGATTCCCAGAAAAAACTGTTCCGCACCGTCGAACGCTGCTCCCGCGAACGCAGTACTCTCGACGAACGCTGTGCTTTCCTCCTCGGCTTCCGTTTCGCCGTTCGCCTCATGTCCGAATCCTTCGCCGCCGACGACTGACCCTTCTTTCCCCCTTCCGTCAAACAATACAGAATTTTCCCGCAAATCTCTTTTTCTTTCCACCACATTTTCTTGTGATTTGGAATTGACAAACCACAACATTTTGTGTATAATAATCTTACAGCTTCTACATAACTGACGGATTTTGCGGAGCACCGCAAGGGAATGCAGAAGCCTTTACGCCGACCGTCTGGGCAGATCAGTTTCCGAGAAGCTGACCATGCCCTTTTTCTATTTTATCGAGAAATTCCCAATTACAGGAGGTAACCCCAATGGAACATAAGAATTGGAATGGTTTTGTCGCAGGAACATGGCAGGATGAAATCAACGTGCGTGACTTCATTCAGCAGAACTATAAAGAATACACCGGGGATGCCGCTTTCCTCGCGGAGGCTACCCCCAGAACAAAAGCTCTCATGAAAAAGCTGGAAGCGCTCTTTGCCCTCGAACGCCAGTTCGGCGGCGTGCTCGACATCGACACCACCACCGTTTCCTCGCTGACCAGCTACTCCCCCGGATACCTTGACAAGGACAACGAACTGATCGTCGGTCTCCAGACCAACCGTCCCCTCAAGCGCGGCGTGAACCCGTTCGGCGGCATCCGTATGGCACGTCAGGCGTGCGAAGCCTACGGCTACAAGCTCAGCGCGAAAATTGAAGAAGAATTCCAGTACCGTACCACCCACAACGACGGCGTTTTCCGCGCGTACACGGACGAAATGCGCCTTGCACGCCGCAGCCACGTGATCACCGGTCTGCCGGACGCTTACGGCCGCGGACGCATCATCGGCGACTACCGCCGCGTTGCCCTCTACGGCGTGGACCGTCTGATCGCGGAAAAGAAGAAGGACAAGGCCGAAATCGGCACCGGCACTCTCCTCGCCGATCAGGTACGTCAGGAAGAAGAACTCTTCCAGCAGATCGCCTTCCTCGGCTACATGAAGGAAATGGCGGCAATGTACGGCTATGACATCAGCGAACCGGCGTCCAACGCCCGCGAAGCAATCCAGTGGACGTACTTCGCGTATCTCGGAGCAATCAAGGAGCAGAACGGCGCGGCAATGTCCCTCGGACGTGTCAGCACCTTCTTCGACATTTACATCGAACGCGACATCGCGGCAGGCATTCTCACCGAAGAAGGCGCGCAGGAACTCATGGACGACTTCGTCATGAAGCTCCGTATGGCACGTCATCTCCGCACGCCCGAATACAACGAACTCTTCGGCGGCGACCCGATGTGGATCACCGAAGCGGTCGGCGGTGTGGGCGAAGACGGACGTACGCTCGTCACCAAGAACAGCTTCCGAGTGCTCAACACGCTGTATACGCTCGGTTCCTCTCCCGAACCGAACCTGACCATTCTCTGGTCGAAGGCACTTCCGGAAAACTTCAAGCGGTTCTGCGCGAAGGTTTCCGCCGACACCGACTCCATCCAGTACGAAAACGACGACCTGATGCGTCCGATCTACGGCGACGACTACGCGATTGCGTGCTGCGTTTCCGCGATGAAGGTCGGCAAGCAGATGCAGTTCTTCGGCGCACGCTGTAACCTCGCGAAGCTCCTGCTGATCGCGATCAACGGCGGCTACGACACCACGAGCGGCATCCACATCGGTCCGCAGATGCCCGTGATGGACACGGACAAGCTCGACTTTGACGAAGTGATGGAACGCTACCAGATCTACATCGAATGGCTGAGCCATCTCTACGTGAATACGATGAACGTCATCCACTATATGCACGACAAGTACGCATACGAAAAGACCCAGATGGCACTGCACGACACGTCCGTGGAACGCTTCATGGCGTTCGGCATCGCGGGACTTTCCGTTGTCGCGGACTCTCTCAGCGCGATCAAGTACGCGAATGTCCGTCCGGTCAAGAATGCGGAAGGCTTCATCGCCGAATTTGAAACCGAAGGCGACTTCCCGAAGTACGGCAACGACGACGACCGCGTCGACCTCATCGCGAAGGATATGGCGCACCGCATGATCACCGAGCTACGCAAGACCCCGACCTACCGGAACGCAATTCACACACTGTCCGTTCTGACGATCACCTCGAACGTGGCGTACGGCAAGCACACGGGTGCTACCCCGGACGGCAGAAAGGCATCCGCACCGTTTGCACCGGGCGCAAACCCGATGCACAACCGAGAAGAAAACGGCGCGCTTGCGTCCCTCAACTCCGTTGCGAAAATCAGCTACAACGACTGCCGTGACGGTATTTCCAACACGTTCTCTATCACGCCCGAAGCCCTCGGACGCACCGAAGACGAACGTGTCGGCAACCTCGTTGCGATTCTCGACGGCTATTTCGGCAAAATGGCGCACCACATCAACGTCAACGTCATGAACCGCGAAACCCTCATGAAGGCATACGAAAATCCCGAAGCGTACCCGAACCTGACCATCCGCGTCTCCGGTTACGCCGTCAACTTCAGCAAACTCTCCCGCGAACAGCAGCGCGAAGTCATCAGCCGTACGTTCCATGAGTGTGTCTAATAAATGATGTTTCTTGGGGAAAACTTTTTCGGGAAAAAGTTTTCCCCAAACCCTTTTCAAAAAGCTTTATACTGTTATGGAAGACAGAGTTTGTGCAGATTTATCGTTTTGAAATTTAGTTTTACGGGGAAATTCAGATATGATAGGACGTATTCATTCCATTCAGAGTCTCGGCACCATTGACGGTCCGGGCATCCGCTTTGTTGTATTTCTGCAGGGCTGCAATCTCCGCTGCGGCTGCTGCCACAATCCCGACACGTGGGATTGTAATACCGGTACGGAAATCACCGCAGAGGAACTTGTGAAAAAAGCCGTACGTTACCGGGAATATTTCGGGAAGGACGGCGGCGTTACGCTGTCCGGCGGCGAACCGCTTCTGCAGGCGGCGTTTGCCAGAGAATTTTTTGAACTTTGTCACGCGGAGGGGCTGAACACCTGCCTCGACACCTCCGGCAGTGTATGGAACGCGGAAGTGGAGGCGCTTCTTGCCGTGACCGACCGTGTTCTGCTCGACATCAAGTACACGGACGATGAGCTTTACCGGAAGCATGTCGGCTGTGCGATGGAAAAGCCGATGGATTTTCTCGCGTATCTGGGCGAAAAAAAGATTCCCGTGACCCTGCGGCAGGTGATTATCCCGACGCTGAACGACAGCGCGGACAACATCCGTGCGCTGAAGGCGGTTTCGGCGGCGCATTCCTGTGTGGACAAGGTAGAGCTTCTGCCGTTCCGGAAAATCTGTCAGGTGAAGTACGACAGAATGGAGCTTCCGTTTGCATTCGGGCATCTGCCGGAGCCGTCGCGGGAAACGATGGAGGAACTGGAAAAAATCCTTCGTTCGCCGGAAAACGCTTGACAATAAATTCCGCAGTTGCTATAATGGACTCAACTTATACAACACAAGAGGAAATATTATGAAAAAAATTCTTTCCATCGTCCTTCTTCTGTCGATGATGCTGTCTGCGTTCAGCGGATGCAGCGACACAATCAACGAAGAAGCCGGTACGACCGAACCTTCGGCGGAAGCGGACATCGCCGAAACCGTGGAAACCGAACCCGAGACCATGTATCTCCCGGACGATCTTCCGGACGACCTGACCTATAACGGTACCACCGTCACCACGTTCGGCTGGTCCGGTCCCGCCAACGCAGAATTTTACGTCGAAGAAATGAACGGCGAAATCGTCAATGACGCGATCTTTGAGAGAAACGCAACCGTGTCCGAACGTTTGGATGTCGTTCTGGAGTATACCCTTGTTCCCGGCGCCAATCCCGACCGTGCAAGCTGGGTAAATAATATTTCCAACAGCATCACGGCGGGAGACGGTGCCTACGACATTGCCGCCGGTTATTCCATGGCCGGTGCGTCCCTCGCTGCAAAGTCCATGCTGATCGACCTGAACACTCTGGCTCATATTGACTTCACAAAACCGTGGTGGCCGTCCTCACTTCAGGATGAAGCGACCGTTGCGGGCAAGCTCTACTTCTGCTCCGGTGACATCTCCACCTACATGATCTACTATCTGTACGGCATGTACTTCAACAAGCAGCTCATCACCGACTATTCTCTGGAAAATCCCTATAACCTTGTCAAAGAGGGCACATGGACGCTGGACAAGCTGATAAGAATGGCGAACGGTATTTATGTCGATGCCAACGGCAACGGTACGAAAGACCTCGGGGATATTTACGGTTTTGAAACCCACTCGACATACGTTGACCCGTTCTATTTCGGCTCGGGACTCCGTACCACCACCGTCGGTGAAGACGGACTTCCGGTGCTTTCCGACGACTTCGGAAGCGAAAAGACTCACGATGTTCTGGTAAAACTCGTTGAGTTCTTTGCAACAAACGACGCATATCTCGAAACCAGCTCCTACGACAACGCAAACAATCTGTTCAAGGAAGGCCGCGCCATCTTCATCGACCACGAATTCACCCTTGCGATCAACCATCTCCGCAACACGGAAATGGAATACGGTATTGTTCCGATTCCGAAGTACGATGAAGTTCAGCAGGAATATTACACCGTCATGTCCTTCCCGTACTCCCTCTACGGTGTGCCGATCGACGCCAAGAATCCGGATATGTCCGCTGCAGTTATCGAATGTCTCGGTTCTGAAAGTTACCGTCAGGTATCTCCGGCACTCTTTGAAACCGGCTTCAAGGTAAAATATGCATCCGACAACGAATCTGCCGAAATGTTTGACATCATCCGTGAATCCGTTGTATTCGACTTCGGCCGTATCTTCAACGACAATTTCAGCAGCAAGACCTACAGCCTGTTCCGCAGTGCCGTAGTCAGCGGGGACACCAACTGGGCATCCATTTATAACTCGAACGCAAAAGCGCTTTCAAAGATGATCGCCAAAGTCGTCGAAACCCTTGCCGGGGAATAAGAAAATAAAATTTTGGGGGGGGGGGGGGGGGGGGGGGGGGGGGGGGGGGGGGGGGGGGGGGGGGGGGGGGGGGGGGGGGG